>NZ_JCAFRY010000013.1:0-113620 GCF_059368675.1 Stenotrophomonas sp. YJH_SMC_120 | reverse complement strand
TACGCTGGCCTGAAGGCCAAGGGCAAAGCGAGCAAGGTGGCGCTCGTGGCGGTCATGCGCAAAATGCTGGTGATCCTCAACGCCCGTAAGCGAGACGCCGAGGTGGCCCTCGGCTGCCCCTGACAAGACAGTTGCTACTGCCGTCTGCTGGCCTGGGCCAGTGCCGGGGTTTCCGTCAGCGGAACAGGGCGTTCAAGGCCGTGCCCGACGCCGCCTGCTGCAGCCCATCGAAGCGTCCGTCCTGCACGATCGGCTGGGTCGCCTGCATCAGCCCGCCCCACGCGGCACGGGCGAGTGCGCCGCCCAGACTCACCCGGCGAATGCCGAGCGCGGCAATGTCCTGCAGGCGCAGCGGTGTCGGTCCACCGACCAGCAGGTTCACCGGCTTCGACCCGGCAGCGGCGACCACCGCGCTGATCTGCTCGCGCGTGCTGATGCCAGGTGCATACAGCACGTCGGCACCGGCCTCTGCGTAGGCACGCAGGCGCTGCAGGGTGTCCTGCAGATCCGGCACGCCAACGAAGAAGTTCTCGGCGCGGCCGACCAGCAGCACGTCGCCACCCGCGCGGTCGATGGCTGCACGGGCAGCGCGCAGGCGCTCGACCGCCTGGTCTATCGGACGCAGCGGTGCATCGGCCACGCCGCTGGCATCCTCGATCGGCAATGCCGCAATGCCGGTGTCGATCGCCGCGGCCACCGCCTCCTGCACCGCCTGCGGCGTGGCGCCGAAGCCATCACCGAAGTCGGCATTCAACGGCAATGGGGTCGCTGCCGCCATCACGCGCAGATGCGCCAGCGTGGCCTGCAGCGAAACCGCTCCGTCCGGACGTCCTTCGCTCCAGGCGCAGCCGGCACTGGTGGTGGCCAGTGCCTGGAAGCCCTGCCGCTGCAGGTAGCGGGCACTGCCCACATCCCACGGGTTGGGCAGCACGAAGCAACCCTGCGCGTGCAGCTGGCGGAAGAACGCGCGCTTTTGCTGTGTGTCGGCATCGGGCGAGATCATGGAAGGGCTCCGGGCGGCAGACCTGCACCCTAGCCCGCCCAGCGGCCACGCTCAACGACAACGGGGCGCACCTGCATGAGGTGATGCCCCCTGCTTATTGGACGCTGTGGATGCGGGTGCCCGAGCGTGCTTGCCTGCCCACACGATGCCGCCACGGAGCCCTTCATGCACCCGGACCCGCAGACCCTCACCGACGCCGGCGATGATGACGCCCACTGGGCCGACCTGCTGTCGCCGGCGCGGCGCCGCCTGATCGCTTCGGCGGGTCTGGCCGCTGGCGGCCTGGCCAGTGCATCGACCGCCGCCGCAGCACCGCGCGGCAACGACGCGGTGAACACCACCGAGCCTGGCCGCCCCGGCTTCCGTGCCATCGTGCCGCCAGCACCAGAAGGGCGCAGCCCCTGGGGCCAGGCCACGGCCAGCGAACCGACCCCGCGCCCGGCCAGCGTGCGTCCCGGCGAGGCCACCCTGCCCGTGACCCCACGCGCCTACACCGACATCAAGAGCTATCACGCGCACATCTACTTCGACGAGGACAGCTTCGAGAAGGCTGCGCTGCTGCGGCGCTGGGCGGCCGAGCGCTTCCCGGTGGAGCTGGGCAACTGGAACCTGGAACCACGCGGGCCGCACGTCACCCCGTCGTTCTACTTCGGCTTCACCAACGACCTGCTGCCGGTGCTGGTGCCCTGGCTGCAGCTCAACAGCCTGGGCCTGACCATCCTGATCCACCCCAATACCGGTGATGGCCGCGCCGACCACCTGTATTACGCGTTGTGGGTAAACCGCGCGCAGCCGGTGAATGCCTACAACTGGCCGGCACCGAAGCCTGGAGAACGGGAACCGCTGGAAGAGGTGTTTCCGAATGTGGTGCCGACGGTGCCGCTGGAGACGTGAGCGGGGGCGTGGCGGGGGGCAGTAGGTGTGCGGCGCACCTTGGGCTACCCCTCGGTGGGTGCGTAGCGTGCTACGTACCGAACGTCCTTCATCCACGCATGGCGTGGATCTACCGACCGGAGGCCCATCATCCACCCGTGGCGTGGATCTACTGACCGGTAGCCTCATCCGCGCGTGGCGTGGATCTACCGCAGCACCGCCCATGGCAGCATCAGCCTGCCCATGCCTGCCGCCATCGTCGGCCTACGTGCAAGCATCCCCGCCCTGCGAGCCATTCAGCGCGCCTTGATCCAGGGCCCGCCATACGGCCACAAGCGCTCCGGCAGATTTCAAACGCTCGATTGAAACGCTGCAAACTTCGCCGAACTGGACAGCATCCGCCGGTTCCGCCAGACTGCCGCCCTTTCCCGTCTTCCGGATCCCATGGCGAAGCTGCTGGTCCTGCACGGCCCCAACCTCAACCTGCTCGGCACACGCGAGCCGGAGGTCTACGGCCACACCACGCTGGCCGACATCGACCAGGCCCTGGCCAGCCAGGCATCGGCCGCCGGACATGCGGTGGAGAGCCTGCAGTCCAATGCCGAGCACGTGCTGGTGGACCGCGTGCAGGCCGCACGCGACGACGGAACCGCTTTCATCCTGATCAACCCCGCCGCCTTCACCCACACCTCGGTTGCCCTGCGCGATGCGCTGGCCGCGGTGGCGGTGCCGTTCATCGAGATCCACCTGTCCAACCCGCATACCCGCGAACCGTTCCGCCAGCACAGCTACTTCAGTGACAAGGCGGTGGGCGTGGTGTGCGGCTTCGGTGCCGACAGCTACCGCTACGCGATGGACGCGGCGCTGCTGCGGGTATCCGCCACCTGATTGTCGACCCGGGCGCCCACGGCGCTCTCCTCACCTAGATAGAAACCAAAGAGGCCCTCATGGATCTGCGCAAAATCAAGAAGCTGATCGACCTGCTGGAAGAGTCGAACCTGGCTGAAATCGAAATCAAGGAAGGCGAAGAGTCGGTGCGCCTGTCGCGTGCCCCGGTGGCCGGCTATGCCGCCCCGGTCGCCGCCCCGGTGTACGCCGCTCCGGCCGCCCCGGCACCGCAGGCAATGCCGATGCAGTCGCCGACCGAAGCCTCCACCGGCGGTACCGCCAAGCCGGGCCCGGCACTGCCGGAAGGCCACGTGCTGCGCTCGCCGATGGTCGGCACCTTCTACGCGTCGTCCGCCCCGGACAAGCCGGCCTTCGTCACCGTTGGGCAGCAGGTCAAGGAAGGCGAGACCCTGGCCATCATCGAAGCAATGAAGATGTTCAACCCGATCGAAGCCGACACGTCCGGCACCATCGTCGCCATCCTCGGCGAGAACGGCCAGCCGGTGGAATTCGACCAGCCGCTGTTCGTGATCGGCTGAGGGGCACGCCATGCTCGACAAAGTCGTCATCGCCAACCGAGGGGAGATCGCGCTGCGCATCCTGCGCGCGTGCCACACCCTTGGCATCCGCACGGTGGCCGTGCATTCCACGGTCGACCGCAACCTCAAGCATGTGGCCATGGCCGACGAGTCGGTCTGCATCGGCCCGGCGCCGTCGCCGCAGAGCTACCTCAACATTCCGGCGCTGATTGCCGCCGCTGAAGTCACCGACGCGCAGGCGATCCATCCCGGTTACGGCTTCCTGTCGGAGAACGCCGACTTCGCCGAGCGCGTGGAAGAATCCGGCTTCATCTTCATCGGCCCCAAGGCTGACACCATCCGCATGATGGGCGACAAGGTCGAAGCCATCCGCGCGATGAAGTCGGCCGGCGTGCCGTGTGTGCCCGGTTCGGGCGGCCCGCTGGGCGATGACATCGTCGCCAACACCAAGATCGCCCGTGAGATCGGCTACCCGGTCATCATCAAGGCGGCCGGTGGCGGTGGCGGTCGCGGCATGCGCGTGGTGCATGCCGAGGCCTCGTTGAAGACCTCGATCGAAACCACCAAGAGCGAGGCCAAGGCCGCGTTCGGCAATGGCGAGGTCTACATGGAGAAGTTCCTGGAGAACCCGCGCCACGTGGAAATCCAGGTGCTGGCCGACGGCCAGGGCAACGCCATCCACCTGGGTGAGCGCGACTGCTCGATGCAGCGCCGCCACCAGAAGGTGGTGGAAGAAGCGCCGGCACCGGGCATCACCGCCGAACAGCGCGAGCAGATCGGCAAGGTCTGCACCGAAGCCTGCGTGCGCATCGGCTACCGCGGCGCCGGCACCTTCGAGTTCCTGTACGAAGACGGCCGCTTCTACTTCATCGAGATGAACACCCGCATCCAGGTGGAACATCCGGTCACCGAAATGGTCACCGGCATCGACCTGGTGGCCGAGCAGCTGAAGATCGCCGCCGGCCAGAAGCTGTCGATCAAGCAGAGCGACGTGGTGCTGACCGGCCACGCGATCGAGTGCCGCATCAACGCCGAAGACGCCGAGACCTTCGTGCCGAGCCCGGGCACCATCACCGGCTTCCATCCGCCGGGTGGCCCCGGCGTGCGCGTGGATACCCACATCTACAGTGGCTACCGCGTGCCGTCGAATTACGACTCGATGATCGGCAAGCTGATCGTGCACGGCCCGAACCGCGAAACTGCCATCGCCCGCATGCGGGTGGCGCTGAGCGAGATGGTGGTCGACGGCATCAAGACCAACATCGCCCTGCAGCAGCGGATCATGCGCGACAAGGGCTTCCAGGCCGGTGGCCAGAACATCCACTACCTGGAAAAGCGTCTTGCCGAGCGCAAGAACAAGCCGATCGCACTGACCTGATCGGCAGCAGGTACTGGACATGAAAAGGGCGGGGATATCCCCGCCCTTTTTCCATTGCCGCGGAGCCGGGCTCGGCTCTACGGCAGGTGCATCAGCGCTTGTCGGCAGCTTCGGCCGGGATCTGCGAATTCGCCAGCGGGCGTACACCATTGGGCGAGCTCGGGTCGACGATCACCATCGTCTCGGTGGACCCATCGGGCCACACCACCTGGAAGGTACTGCCTGCCGGCAACGAAGCGAACGGCATGCCGCTCTGCGCGCGATAGACCGCAGCGACCTGGCTGGCACCCACGCGGCGCACATCTTCCTGCGCCTTCACCGTGGTCAGTTCCACTTTCGACAGATGCCGGTAACGATCTTCATAGGTGTCGATCATCAACAGCCCGACCGCGCCGGCCGAATAGGCCACGAACAGCGCCACCCAGAACCAGAACTTGGCCCCATGCAGGAATCGACGGTAGTTCATTGCCCGCCCCTCTTTCCAACCAATCGCTTGATCCACTGCTTCATTTTCCCCGCACCTTGCCGCGAAACCGCAGCGTCATACACGAAATCCCGGAAATCCTGCGTCCCATCCTGCGAACAGATCCCTCCATTCGCGCAAAAACTGTTGACCAGCACGCTGTCGGCACCACACGGTAGACCGAGCTCGCAGGCCGCAACCCGCCACGCCAGTTCACTGAGCTGTTCACCCGCCACCAGGCCAGTGAGCGCCTGGTCGCCCGCCGCGCGCACGCCCATGCCCGGTGCAATGGCCATGAAGGCCTCCGGATCGCGCGATGTGCGCACCCGCTCGACCAGGTCACGGCGGTACTCGGGGCTGTCATTCAGCGGCTCGCCTTCGGCAAACAGCGATGCTTCCGCTGCGAGGTTGCCCTGCGTGGCCGCCTTGCGGCGCTCGGCCAGCACCAGCGCGGACCCCAGCTTGTCGCCCGGCACGAAGCCGCCACAGCGCTGCGCCACGCGCTCGCGCGCCTGCACCATCGCCGGTGCAGCGGTCAGGCCCAGCCCGGCCAGCACATTGTTGTCCAACCGATAACCGCCCGGATCGATGGCGTACTGCGCGCAGTAGTCGTAGACCCGGCTGAGCATCCAGCGCGCCTCGTGATTGCCGTCGTCTGCCTGCACGCGCAGGCGCTGCGCGTAGGCGTACAGATCGGTCGCATCCTCGATGTCCGCGCGCAGGTCCAGCGGCAGGCCCGAAGGCAGCGCGTTGCCGCGCTCGAACGCCGCCAGGCGACGAGCCAACGCTTCCGGCACGACCGGCAGGGGCGCCGCATCGTCCGCCGCAACCTGCGCCGTCGGCAGTTCGCCTGCGGTCACCGGTACCGACCCGGCATGGCCGCTGGCCCGATACCCGGCCACGCCCAGCACGGCCACCGCCGGCAGCACGAGCAACCAGGTTTTCAGGGTCGGAGCAAAGGCCATTGGCGGCAGTGAGCGTTCATGGCGCACAGGAAAGCACCAAGTTTAGCAAGGCCCGCCAGGCCTGTCTGAATCGGTTCCGTTCATCTCCGAGCGGCATCTCAGGCAATACGGAGACGCTCCGATGGTCTAGCATGGCCCCCTTTCCCGCGATTGCCCCCCACCGCCATGCCGTTCCTGGAACTGACCCTGCGTTGCACCGAAGCTACCCAGCCCCGCTATGAGAATGCGCTGGAGGATGTCGGCGCACTGGCCGTCACGCTGCTTGATGCCGAGGCCGATACCAGCAACGAACAGGCCATCCTCGAGCCGGGCGTGGGCGAGACCCCGCTATGGGACACCCTGGTGCTGAGCGCGCTGTTTCCCGCCGACAGCAACGCATTGCTGCTGCTGGCCGCGCTGGAGGCGTTCGACCCGGAACTGGACTGGAGCAGCGGCAGTTTCCGCGCGGTCGAGGACGAGGACTGGGAACGCGCCTGGCTGGACCAGTTCCAGCCGATGGCTTTCGGCAGCCGCACCTGGATCGTGCCGTGGAACCATGAACTGCCGGAGGCCGCACAGGCGGCCGACGCCGCCGTGGTGCGGCTGGACCCGGGCCTGGCGTTCGGCTCGGGCACCCACCCGACCACCGCGCTCTGCCTGCGCTGGCTGGACCAGCTGGCCGTGGATGGCCTGCTGCAGGGCCAGCGCGTGCTCGACTTCGGCTGCGGCTCCGGCATCCTTGCGCTTGCCGCGCTGAAGCTGGGCGCCGCTGAGGCCATCGGCGTGGACAACGATCCGCAGGCCCTGGTCGCCACCGCCGACAATGCCGAGCGCAACGGCGAACTGGCGCGCATGCACGTGTACCTGCCGCCGGACGAACCAGTCGCCACCTACCCGATCGTGGTCGCCAACATCCTCGCCTCGGCACTGGACGCGTTGGCCGAGCTGCTGGCCGCGCGCGTGGCTGCCGGCGGCCGCATCGCCCTGTCCGGCATCCTGCACGGCCAGGAAGGTGAACTGCTGCAGCGCTATGCCGAATGGTTCGACGACCTGCAGGCGACGCAGGATGGCGACTGGATGCGCATCACCGGCGTGCGCCGCGCCTGATCGTGGTTGAATGACTGCTGGACCCGAGCCCGCACCCTGAGCATGTCCGAGCCGAACCCACCGCGACGCCCTCTGGCAACCTTCCTGCGCACCGCCCCGGAAGGTTCGCCCGTGCCTGCGACCGATGCGCGCACGCAGGAACCAGAAGAACACGCGTCGCCTGCCATGCAGGTGCCAGCCGGGCCCGCCGAAGCGGCGCATGTGGCGGCGGAGATGCAGCACGACGATGCGCCTGTCATCGTTGATGACATTGCGGCCATCGCGTCGGCACCGGTTGCAGTGCCGGCGACGACGGCCGCCGTTGACGCGCCGAGTTTCCTTGGCAGTGCGCGCCCCCGCAGCCTGCCGGCACCGCGCTGGCACTGGCTGCTGGTTGCAGGGCTGGCGCTGCTGCTGGTGCTGCAGAGCGTGCTGGCCGACCGTGCGCGGCTGGCCGCCGACGCCGGCAACCGTGCTTGGCTGGGCACGCTCTGCGGCCTCCTGCGCTGCAGCCTGCCGGCCTGGCATGAACCGACCGCCTTCACCATGACCAGCCGCGAGATCCGGCCGCTGCCCGGGCAGGCCGGCGTGCTGCAAGTGCAGGCCAGCATCCGCAACGACGCACGCTGGGCACAGGCCTGGCCGGACCTGCGTCTGTCACTGTCCGACGCTGATGGCCGGGTGATCGGCAGCGGCGTGTTCACGCCTGCGCAGTACCTGGGCGAGAACCCCGGCGCCGCCCTGCTGGAACCGGGCCAGAGCGCGCGCGTCGCCTTCCGTGTGCAGGAGCCCGCCGCATCCACCGTCGCATTCACCTTCGACTTCCTCTGAACGTGAAAAGGCGACCGGCCGTGGCAGGCCGGGCACGCTCGCGCTAGACTGGCCGCCACCACCTCGTCCGGCCGCGCGCACCGCGCGCACGGGCCCACCGAATCGGGAACCCCCTTGAACGCTGTCCTCTCTCGTCCTGACAACAGTCGTGGCGCTCCCCGGCCACCGCTGCGTGAACATGTCGCCCAATCCGTGCGCCGTTACCTGCGTGACCTCGATGGCTGCGACGCGGACGATGTCTACGAGATCGTGCTGCGCGAGATGGAGATCCCGCTGTTCGTGGAAGTGCTCAACCACTGCGAAGGCAACCAGAGCCGCGCCGCCGCGATGCTGGGCATCCACCGTGCCACCCTGCGCAAGAAGCTGAAGGAATACGGCATCAGCGCGTAAGCGCGCGCGGGTAGTGCCGGCCGCTGGCCGGCAACCCCATGAACGATGGCAGGATGTTGCAGTTGCCGGCCAGCGGCCGGCACTACCAGTAGAACCGCGCCATGCGTGGATGGAAGCCGGCAGAATCAACCGCCGCCGCCCGCCTTCCAGTAATACCGCACCACGTGGAAGAACACCGGCGCGGCGAAGCACACCGAATCCAGCCGGTCGAGCATGCCGCCATGGCCCTCGATCATGTGGCCCCAGTCCTTGATGCCCCGGTCACGCTTGATCGCCGACATCACCAGGCCGCCCCAGAACCCCATCAGGTTGATCAGCAGCGACAGGCCGAACGCCTGCAGCGGCGTGAACGGGGTGATCCACCACAGCGCCGCGCCCAGTGCGCTGGCACTCAGCACGCCGCCGACGAAGCCCTCCACCGTCTTCGACGGCGACAGCTTCGGCGCGATCAGGTGCTTGCCCAACAACTTGCCCCAGATGTACTGCAGCACGTCCGAGGACTGCACCACGATCACCAGGAAAGCAAACAGCAGCACGTTGCGCGAGGGGTCATGGCCCGGCACGTGCAGGTTCAGCAGCAGCGGCACGTGCGAGATGCAGAACACGCAGATCATCAGCCCCCACTGCACCTTCGCCGTGCGCTCCAGGTAGTGCGTGGTATCGCCGCCGATGGTCGACAGGATCGGCAGGAACAGGAACGCGTAGACCGGAATCAGCAGCGTGTACATGCCGTACCAGTCGATCCACACCAGGTAGTACTGCCACGGCAGCACGATGTAGAACGCGGCCAGCAGCGCGTAGTAATCGCCTGAGCGGGTCGGCGCCAGGGTGATGAACTCGCGCAGTGCGAACAGCGAGATGATCGCGAACAGCACGATCACCCCGGCGCGGCCGAAGAACAGCGCCAGCCCGACCACGATCGCCATTACCCACCACGCGCGGATGCGCGACACCAGGTTGGCGATGACCGCGCTGGGCCTGCCGCGCTGGCGCCATCGCAGCGTTTCGGCCACCAGCGTGGCCAGTACCAGCACCGCACCGACGCCAGCGAACAGCAGGCCGGTCTGCTGGCCCACGCTCTGCGCTGCCAGGTCGCCGGACACATCGATCAGGAAACTCATGCGCGCCCCCCGTTCGGCGCCAGGTCCAGCAGCGCCTGCCGGCTGCGGGCCAGGAAGGCCGCCTTGTCCTCGTCGGCCTGCAGCCGCAGCGGCGCACCGAAGGTGGCCGTGCACAGCAGCGGCAGCGGCAGGAACCGGCCCTTGGGCATCACCCGCTTCAGGTTGTCGATCCACACCGGCACGAATTCCAGCTCCGGCCGTTGCCGTGCCAGGTGATAGATGCCGCTCTTGAACGGCAGCAGCGGCTCATCGCCCACGTTGCGGGTACCTTCCGGAAACAGGATCAGCGAGCAGTCTTCGTCCACCGCGTCACGCAGGGCCTGCAGCGGATCCTGCTGGCGATGGCCGGCCTCGCGCTCGACCAGCACGCCGTTGAACACCGCATCGATCAGGTAGCGACGCAGGCCGTCGCGCTGCCAGTATTCGGCCGCGGCAACTGGCCGCACCTGGCGCCGCAACGCAGGCGGCATCGACGACCAGATCAGCACGAAGTCGCCATGGCTGGCGTGGTTGCCGTAGTACACACGGCGCTCGCTGGACGGCGCGCAACCGATCCACAGCGCGCGGGCACCGGTCACTACATGGATCGCACCACTGCAGGCGCGGGCAATCAGTTCGGCGAACATTGGTCCCTCCCGTTCACGTCTGCGGCCACAACACGGCCAGCACCAGCAGTGCGAACTGCACCGCTGTCAGCAGGTACTGGCGCAGCAGCAGGCGACGCATGCCGGCCCAGCGCGCGTCCCAGCCCCGCAGGGGCGCATCGGGCGACGCGCGGCGCAGGCCACTGTCGTGCAGCAGCTGATCAGTGCGGCGCGCGGCGGCATCGCCGTCCAGGCGCTCATCGCGCAGCAGCTGCAGCAGGCTGGCGTCCAGCGCAACCCGCCACGCGTGGTACGTCTGGGCCACCCCTGCAGACATGCTGGCCAGCAGCAACCCTGCAGCGATCATCGCCAGGCCCGGCTCGGTGCCGAGCAGCAGCAATGCCACCAGCAGCAGCCCCAGCGACAGGCATGCCGGCCAACGCCCCTGCCGCAGCAGCAGCTGCATGGTCGCCAGATCGGGAACCGTGCTCATGCGCGCACTCCTGCCGCGTCGGTGATGGCACGCAGATGGGCCGTACCCAGCACGATGCCAGGGCGCGCAGCACGCACGATCGCCACCGCCGCGTCCGCATCGGCCGCACGACCACTGCGCAGCAGCCAGGTGGCCACGCTGGCGGCGCTGCGCGAATAGCCCAGCGCACAGCACACCAGCAACGGTCCGTGTGCATGCAGGCGCTCGATGGCCTCGGCCGCTTCGCGCAGCTGTTCCGGTGCAGGGACCACCAGGTCCAGCATCGGCACGCTGGCATACGCGGCGCCCTGCGCGCGACAGGAAAGCTCGGCGCAGGCATCCACCACGCCCGCCAGTGGCGGCGGCAACGCGCCGTTGGGAATGCGGCCCAGCCACACGCCGTCCAGCACCGGCACCGGCTGCGGCGCACGCCGCGTCCACAGCCGCGAGTTGATCCAGGCAACGCCCAGGTACGGTGCCAGCAGCCATCGCGCGGCCATCGTCAGGCGGCCATCGGCGCGCTTCTGGAACACCGCTGTACCCAGCCCGGCATAGGCCAGCGCCACCAGCAGCAACGACGCCACCGGCCACAGCAGCCACAACGCGGCGCCACGCAGAAGCACCACCGGCACCAGCAATACAGCGGCCCCCAGCAGGTACAACGCTGCCAATCGCCAACGCCTCGCATCACGCGCGGTGTGCCAGGCCCACAACGGTGGCGTGCCCTGCTCGGGCCACAGCCAGACGCACAGCCAGCCGGCCAGCAGGCCGGTCGGGATATCGATGAAATGGTGCTGGAACGTGGTCAGCACCGAGACGCCGATCAGCAGTGCCCACACATGCAGTAGCCCGCGCCACGCGCCATGCAGGTACTGCGCGAACTTCACCCACAGCACGATCAACAGCACGATGTGCAGCGACGGCGCCTGGTTGAACGGCTTGTCGAAGCCCAGCAGCACATCGAACAGCCAGCCGAACACACCCCCGATCTCCGGACGCTCGAAGCTGAAGCGCAGCGGCCACAGCAGAAAACAGGTGACCGCGATGACCTGCGCACTGAACAGCCGCAGCGCATGCCGATCCAGTTCCAGCCGACGCCGGCACAGGAAGAACGAGATCGCGTAGAACAGGTCGATCGACCAGTACGGCACGATCGTCCACGGCACGAACGGGATGCGTGTCTCCCACGCGAACGCCATCACCGGCAGGGTGGCGTGGCGGCCGGCCATCCAGTTGGCGAAGCCGTAGCTTGCGAAGAAGAACGGACCCAGCAGGGCCAGCCACAGCAGGGCGCGCCGCCAGGGGCGCCCTTCCGCGGCCAGCGGGGTTGCGGCGAGCGTCGCCATCACGCGGTCCGGCGCGCCAGCGACACGGTGAAGATGCCGAAGTCGTCGATGCGCTGCGCCACCTTCTCGAAACCGGCCAGGCGCACCAGCTCGTCCATTTCCTGCTGGGTACGGCGGCGCATCACCCACGCTGCGCCACCACGATGGCTGGTCAGTGCGCGTGCGATGAACTCCAGCTGCGGGTGCCAGGGCTGGCCGGTATAGGCCAGGTAGCCGCCCACCGGCACCGTCGCGGCAATACCCTGCAGCGAGCGCAGCACCGCATCGTTGTCGGGGAACAGTTCGTACAGGCCCGAGACCACGGCCAGCGTCGGTGCGGGTTCCACCTTGGCCAGCTGCGCCGGATCGAACGCGTCGCCCTGTTCGAAGCGGGCAATATCGGCCGCCCCCAGGCGCTCAATCAACGCTTGGCCCTGGGTCACGTTCAGATCGCTGAAATCACGCAGCACGATGCGATCGGCGCGCTGTTCGCCCTGCCCCAGCGCTTCCAGCACGTAGCGACCATGGCCAGCAGCTACGTCCAGCACCTGCACCGGCGTGCCCTGCCCGCGCAGGCGCTGGGCAGCGTCGCGCAGCAGTTCCTGCAGGTGCTTGCCGCGCACGCGGATGCCACGCCAGCCGATTGCATCCAGATAGTTGCGATCGACCATGCGACCCAGCGGGCCCTTGCCACGCGCTTCGTCGCGATAGATGTAGTCCAGCGTGCTGCCGGAATCGAAACCGGTCTGCAGGCCCAGCGCGATGCCTTCGGACAAGGTTCCGCCGAAACGCAGGCCGCCACGTACCACGCGCCAGCGCAGGTCGGACAGGCTGTTGCGCTCCGGTGGCCACGCCAGGACCTCCGATTCCTCGAAGGTCGGCCCATGGCGGTGCGCGTCGCGCCGTGACAGCTCGCGCAGCGGCTCGGCAAAACGCGCCTGGATGAAGCTGCGGATGCGCGCCAGTGCTGGTGCACGATCACGCTCGCCCAGCGTGTCGTGGAAGAAGCCCGGCAGATGCACGCGCTCCTTGATCGGGCTGGACAGGCGCTCGTAGAAGCGGTCCTGCGGGCCACGGTGCACGACGAAATCCGAGCCGGACACCAGCAGCTGCACCGGTACGCTGATCGCCTGCGCATCGGCCACGATGCGGTCGGCCGCCTCGTACAGGCCCAGCAGCACGCGCACCGAAATCGGCCGGGTGATCAGCGGGTCGGTGCGATAGCTTTCCACCCGCGCCGGGTCATGGGTCAGCCACTGCGGCTTGACGTAGCTGTTGACGAAGAAATTGCCGCGCAGCTTCTGCATCAGCGCCAGGCCCGGGCGTGCGAACGGCACGTACAGCTTCACCTTGAACGCCGGCGAAGCCATCACCAGCGCGCGCAGGCGTGGTGCGTAGTCGTGCACCCAGGTGGCGGCGACCACCGCCCCCACGCTCTGTGCGATCACCACGATGTTTTCCACCGCAATGCCGTGCTCGGCGCCGATGTGGGCGATGAAACTGTCCAGATCACGCACCAGCGTCGGGAAGCCCGGTGCATCGCCCCGTGCGCCCGGCGAACGGCCATTGCCGCGCGCGTCCCAGGCGAAGAAGGCGGTGTCGGACAGGTCCAGCTCATCGACCAGGTGGGTGACCCGGCCGGAGTGCTCATGGCCGCGGTGCAGCAGCACGATGGCCTTGGTGGCCGGCGTTGCGGTGGTGCCCGCCCAGTACCGGTAGAACAGCGGTACCTGGTCGAAGCTGTGGAATTCCCGTTCCTGCGCCTGACGCATGCAATCTCCTGATTGTCTTCTTGTATCTGCTTGATTAATTCGGCGAAACCGCTGCTTCCCGCAGTCCCCGACGGACGCGGTTGACCATCGTCAGCACGCACAGCACCGCCATGACCGCGGCCACGCCAGTGACCGTCATCGCGCCAACCCACTCAAACGCCAGCAGCAGGCCCAGCGCACCGATCACGAACGCGCGATCGCTCTTGCCCATCGGGCCGTCATAGCGGCGGCTGGCACCGACCATCAGCCCCAGCACCCCGGCGTACTCGCTCAGGGCCGCGGTCCAGGCCAGCAGCCACAGCATCTCGGTGCGCACGCCCGGCACGCTGAGCAGGCTCAGGTACAGCGCCGCATCGGCGATTACATCGCACAGCTCATTCAGATAGGCGCCCAGCCGCGACTGCTGGCCGAACTCGCGGGCCAGCATGCCGTCCACGGCGTTGAGCGCCATGCGCAGCAGCATCCACAGTGGCAGCAGCAGGTACAGCAGGGGCTGGGCCGGCGCGCAGCACCAGACGGCGGCGGCCACCAGCAGCGAGACCACGGCAGCGGCCACGGTCACCGTATTGGCAGTGATCCCCATGCGGTACAGACCGCGTACGGCTGGACGCAACAGGTCCTGGAAACGTCCTTTCAATGCATAGATCGACATGATCCGTACCCGCTGATCCTTGGCAGTGCGGGCACAGCCTACCCCATCGTTGGCAGATTCCGACAACCCTGCTCTGGTCCGCAGGCCAGCCCCCGGATCGGGCCGGATCGGTGTGCCCGACCCGGCCTTGCGTCGATCGCCACGGCAAATTACCCCTTCCAGCGCCCGCCACCGGCCCCCACCGCCTACAATATCGGCCCCGCTCCGCTGCCGATTCTGTCCCATGACTGCTGATCTGTTGCCCGTCCGCCGGGCCCTCCTCTCCGTTTCCGACAAGACCGGTCTGGTCGAGCTTGCCACTGCGCTGGCGGCACGCGGCGTGGAGCTGCTGTCCACCGGCGGCACCGCCAAGGCGATCCGCGATGCGGGCCTGGCCGTGAAGGACGTGGCCGACGTCACCGGTTTCCCGGAAATGATGGACGGCCGGGTCAAGACCCTGCACCCGATGGTGCACGGCGGCCTGCTCGGCCGTTCGGGCCTGGATGATGCGGTGATGGCCGAACACGGCATCGGTGCCATCGACCTGCTCGTGCTGAACCTGTACCCGTTCGAATCGGTCACCGCCAAGGCCGACTGCACCCTGGCCGACGCGGTCGAGAACATCGACATCGGCGGCCCGGCCATGCTGCGTTCGGCGGCCAAGAACTTCGCCCGCGTGGCAGTGGCCACCGACCCGTCGCAGTACGCCGAACTGCTGGCCTCGCTGGCGGCCAACAACGGCCAGCTGACGGCCGCCACCCGCTTCGCGTTCTCGGTGGCCGCGTTCAACCGCGTCGCCCAGTACGACGCGGCGATCAGCAACTACCTGTCGGCGGTCACCGCCACCGACGCCGCCGTGCCGGTACGTGCCGAGTACCCGGCACAGATGAACTCCACCTTCGTGAAGGTGATGGACCTGCGCTACGGCGAGAACCCGCACCAGAGCGGCGCGTTCTACCGCGACCTGTACCCGGTGCCGGGCACGCTGGCCACGTTCCAGCAGCTGCAGGGCAAGGAACTGAGCTACAACAACCTGGCCGATGCCGACGCGGCGTGGGAATGCGTGCGCCAGTTCGACGCGCCGGCCTGCGTGATCGTCAAGCACGCCAATCCGTGCGGCGTGGCGGTGGGTGCCGGCAACGGCGATGCCTACGAGCTGGCCTACGCCACCGACCCGACCAGCGCCTTCGGCGGCATCATCGCCTTCAACAAGCCGCTCGACGCTGCCACTGCCAAGGTGATCCTGGACCGCCAGTTCGTGGAAGTGCTGATCGCCCCGGACTACGAGCCGGCCGCGCTGGAGTACGCGCAGAAGAAGGCCAACGTGCGCGTGCTGCGCATCCCGCATGGTGATGGCCTGAACAACTTCGACAGCAAGCGCGTCGGCTCGGGCCTGCTGCTGCAGTCCTCGGACAACCGCGGCATGACCCGCGACGAGCTGAAGGTGGTCAGCAAGCTGGCGCCGACCGACAAGCAGTTCACCGACCTGCTGTTCGCCTGGAAGGTGGCCAAGTTCGTGAAGTCCAACGCGATTGTGTACGCCAAGGACAACCGTACGATTGGCGTGGGCGCCGGCCAGATGAGCCGCGTGTACTCGGCCCGCATCGCCGGCATCAAGGCCGCCGATGCGAACCTGGTGGTCGAGGGTTCGGTGATGGCTTCCGATGCGTTCTTCCCGTTCCGCGACGGCATCGACGCCGCTGCTGCCGCCGGCATCAAGGCGGTCATCCAGCCGGGCGGTTCGATGCGCGATGCCGAAGTGATCGCCGCCGCCGACGAACATGGCCTGGCGATGGTGTTCACCGGCGTGCGCCACTTCCGCCACTGATCCGCATCACGAAGCCGGGCCCTGCCCGGCTTTTCTCTTCCGTACCCGAGAACCCTGTCCCATGAAGATCCTCGTCATCGGCTCTGGCGGCCGCGAACACGCCCTGGCATGGAAGCTGGCCCAGTCCTCCCGTGTCACCGAAGTGATCGTGGCACCCGGCAACGCTGGCACCGCCAGCGAAGACAAGTGCCGCAACGTGGCGGTGAAAGTCACCGATATCGACGGTCTGCTGGCGCTGGCCCAGGCTGAAGGCGTGGCACTGACCGTGGTCGGCCCTGAAGTACCGCTGGTGGCTGGCGTGGTAGACCGCTTCCGCGCCGCCGGCCTGCGCATCTTCGGGCCGACCGCCGCCGCCGCGCAGCTGGAAGGCAGCAAGGCCTACGCCAAGGACTTCCTGGCCCGCCACAACATCCCCACCGCGTTCTACGCCGTGCACACCGACGTGGACGCCGCCCTGGCCTACATCCGCAAGAAGGGCGCGCCGATCGTGGTCAAGGCCGATGGCCTGGCCGCCGGCAAGGGCGTGATCGTGGCGATGACCCTAGCCGAAGCCGAGGACGCGGTGCGTGACATGCTCTCGGGCAACGCGTTCGGCGATGCCGGTGCGCGCGTGGTGATCGAGGAGTTCCTCGACGGCGAGGAAGCCAGCTTCATTTCGATGGTGGACGGCGTGCATGCGCTGCCGATGGCCACCTCGCAGGACCACAAGCGCGTCGGCGACGGCGATACCGGCCCGAACACCGGCGGCATGGGCGCCTATTCGCCGGCCCCGGTGGTGACGCCGGAGGTGCATGCGCGGGTGATGCGCGAGGTGGTGAACCCCACCGTGCAGGGCATGATCGCCGACGGCATCCCGTTCACCGGCTTCCTCTACGCGGGCCTGATGATCGACGCCAGCGGCGCGCCGAAGGTGATCGAATTCAACGTGCGCTTTGGCGACCCGGAAACGCAGCCGGTGATGCTGCGCCTGCAGTCGGACCTGGTCGAGCTGGTGGAAGCCGCCATCGATGGCCGCCTGGACCAGGTCGAAGCGCAGTGGGATGCGCGCCCGTCGCTGGGCGTGGTGCTGGCGGCCAGGCCGTACCCGGAAGCGCCGATCACCGGTGACGTGATTTCCGGCCTGCACGACGTGCCGGCCAGTGCCAAGGTGTTCCATGCGGGAACTGCATTGGACGCGCAGGGCCACGTGGTCAGTGCCGGCGGTCGCGTGCTGTGCGTGGCCGCACTGGGCGACAGCGTGCGCGACGCGCAGGCCAATGCCTATGCCGGCGTGGCCAAGGTGACCTGGGCCAACGAGTTCCACCGCAACGACATCGGCTGGCGCGCGATCGCACGCGAGGGGTGAGGCACACCCCCGCTTCCATGCATGGCGCGGATTGAATACCACGGTAAAGCAAAGGCCCGGCATTGCCGGGCCTTTGCTTTACAGGACTGCTTCGAGACCCTTCCGATCAATCAGGTTCAAAAGCTTCAGCGACGGCCCGCTCGGCTTCTTCTCGCCCTGTTCCCAGCTACGGACCGTCGAAACGCTGGTGTTGAGCACACCTGCGAACACCGGCTGGCTAAGTTCCAACGACGTGCGAAGTGCACGGATCTGGGCGCTGCTGTATTCGGGCACAGGCTCCAGACAAAGCGCCTCGTACATGCTCATGCGCCGCTTGTCGATGAAGCCGCTGGCGTAAAGGCCCGCCGCGCCTTCATGCACCGCATCGAGGATCGCACTCTTTGCACGTCTATGTTCAACCGTCTTTGTCATGGCAAATCTCCTGCAGTTCTCCGCAGATAACTGCCCTGTCCAACTGTGCAGGGCTCATTCTCAAGAACTCAGACGCATACAGCTGAAGGGCATCCCGTTCCGCACTACTGATGGTCGCGCGCGCGTTCTTCTCGTAGCAGAAGAGAAAGAACCAGTAGCGCCCCACCTTGGTTGCGACAATAACGCGGGCGCTACCGCGCTTTCCGCGGCCCGGCAGCGCAACTCGCTTTTTGAGAAGGCCGCCCCCTATGTCTGCATCAATCAGTCCTTGACGCATTTCCACCACCGCGCGGCACAAGGCTCTATCGGTCAGTGAAGAACGTCGTGTACTGCGGTTGAAGCTTCGGGTGCGGAAGACACGTGACATGATCATACCGTGCCACCGAGTGGTACGGCGTGAAAATCAGCGTCCAGCGCATGCTGCGGTCGGCGCAGTTGCCGCCCTGGCGTCAGGATTGATCCACGCCATGCGTGGATGCGCTCCAAAAACAAAAAGGCCCGGCATCACCGCCGGGCCTTCTTCATTCCAACGCCTTCCCGCTTACGCGGTGAACAGCGCCTTCATCTTCTTCAGCGCGTTCGCCTCAACCTGGCGGATGCGCTCGGCCGACACGCCGTACTCGTCGGCCAGCTCCTGCAGCGTCACCTTGCTGTCGGCGTCCAGCCAGCGACGGCGGATGATGTCGCGCGAGCGGGCATCCAGTTCCGCCAGGCCTTCGCGCAGCAGCTGCATCTGGTTGTCTTCGCTGTCCTCGCGCTCGTAGGCCATCGACGGGTCTTCGTCATCGGCAACCAGGAACGCAGCCGGCGACGGCGGTGCGTGTTCGTTGTCCTCGTCGGTCGGCGCGTCGAAACCGATATCGCGGCCGGACAGGCGCGACTCCATTTCCATGACTTCGCGCTCGGACACGTTCAGGTCCTTGGCCACCGCGCTCACTTCCGCCGCGTTCATCCAGCCCAGACGCGTCTTCGACTTGCGCAGGTTGAAGAACAGCTTGCGCTGCGCCTTGGTGGTGGCGACCTTGACGATGCGCCAGTTCTTCAGGATGAACTCGTGCATCTCTGCACGGATCCAGTGCACGGCGAAGGAGACCAGGCGCACGCCCATGTCCGGGTCGAAACGCTTGACCGCCTTCATCAGGCCGATGTTGCCTTCCTGGATCAGATCGCCCAGGGCAAGGCCGTAGCCGTTGTAACCGCGGGCCACGTGCACCACGAAGCGCAGGTGCGAATGCACCAGCTCGCGGGCGGCGTCCAGATCGTTGCCGTCGCGGAAGCGACGGGCCAGGTCCTGTTCGTCATCGACCGACAGCACCGGGATCTGGTGCACGGCACCGATGTAGGCGTCCAGCGAACCGAGCGCACTGGGAATCGGGAGATTGTTTGCCACAAGGGCAGTAGAGGTGTTCTGGCTCATAGGCACCCATCTTAGCAGTCCGGGATTTGGACTGCTAAAGGAGGAAAAAGTTCCAGCATCCTATTGATGCAACACTGGTCCCAAACAGAGCCCTACCGTAGCGCGATTTGATGACAGTGGCGAGCGCGCTTTTCGGGATTCACAATCCCTTGGAATTCAAGCAATTACCTGCCGGAAGCCGGCCGATTCCGGTCAAGCGGAGCTGAACGGGCCGTTCTGGAGGCCCATTCAGGCCAGGGAACGTTGTCCGGCGTTCAGGCCCGGCCGCCAGCCGGCGCTCAGAGCACCGAGCGCGGCGGCAGCGACCAGTCGATCGGGGCCTGGCCGCGACGCTGCAGGTACTCGTTGGCCATCGAGAAATGGCGGCAGCCGAGGAAGCCACGATGGGCCGACAGCGGCGACGGATGCGGGGCCTTCAGAACGCGATGGCGACGGGTATCAATGACCTTGCCCTTCTGCTGCGCGTAGGCACCCCAGAGCATGAACACCAAGCCTTCGCGTTCGCGGTTGAGCACGTCCACCACGTGATCGGTGAAACCTTCCCAGCCACGGCCCTGGTGTGCGCCGGCCTTGCCCTCCTCCACCGTCAGCACGGCATTGAGCAGCAGCACGCCGCGTTGCGCCCACGGGATCAGGCAGCCGTGTTCCGGGCGCGGGATACCGAGATCGCTTTCGATCTCCTTGTAGATGTTCAGCAGCGACGGCGGCACCGGCACGCCCGGCGGCACCGAGAAACTCAGGCCATGCGCCTGGCCACGGCCGTGGTACGGGTCCTGGCCGAGGATCACCACCTTCACCTGCTCGAATGGCGTGGCGTCGAATGCGGCGAAGATCTGCGGGCCGGGCGGGAATACCGCTGCGCCACTGGCCTTGCGCTGGCGCAGGAAGCTGGACAGCTCGCGCATCTGCGGCTGCAGGAGGTAATCGCCGACATGCTGCTTCCAGCTCGGTTCCAGCTGGATCGTCGGGGTGTCCGCTACTTCATCAATCATTGCACCACTTCATCGAATCAGGGGTCCATCGTTCAACCGGGCCAGGCGCAGCTGGAACAGCACCTTGGTGACCAGCAGCCGTTCTTCGATCGGCTTGAGTACCAGGTCGTTGGCGCCGGACTGCAGCAGCCCGGTCTGGTTGTGCGGGTTGCCGTCGCCGGTCATCACCAGCACCGGCATGCGGCGCTTGCCGTAGCCGAAGTCCACGCGCACGCGCTGCACCACGTCGCGGCCGCTCAGTTCGCCCTTCAGGGTGACGTCGGTCAGCACCAGGTCGATGCGATGACGGCTGCGGCCCAGCGACTCGGCGGTGAGCAGGGTGAACGCCTCTTCGGCGCTGACCACGTGCAGCACGTTCAACTGCTGGCGTTCGAGCATGCGCTTGGTGGCCTCGGCCACCACGCGGCTGTCCTCGATGTAGAGGATGGTCGCGCCGGGAATGGTCTGCGGCTGCACATAGCCGCGGATGAAGGTCGCCAGCGCCTCGTGGCCCAGCGCCTTGTCGAAATAGTCGGTGACGTACTCGGTGAAGCGACGCTGCTCCAGATGCTGCTGGGCATCGCCGGACACCACGATCACAGGCACATAGGCCTGGCCGGCCGCTTCGCGGACCATCCGCGCCAGCGCCAGGCCGTCGCCATCACGCAGGGTCAGCGAGGTGGTCACCAGGTCCACCGGGCCCTGCGCCAGCGCCTGCTGCGCATCCTCGATGCTGTCGCAGCCGATCACCTCCACGCCTGGCAGGTCGCGCTGCAGGACGTCGGCGATCAGCTTGCGGACCAGCTTCGAGCCATCGACCACCATCACCCGCGTCGCGGGCCCTTCAAGATGCTTCAGCGCTTGCGGTTGCATGCCGGTCTCAGGTGTCGGTCGGTCGGGTCTGGCGCAGGAAGTGGCCGGTGACCAGCCACGCACCCAGCCAGCCCAGCAGCAGCGTGCCGAGCAGGACCAGGCCACCGTGCAGCAGGTCCAGGCCGTGAAGCACGAACGGGCTGCCGTAGCTGCGCGAGAGTTCGGCCAGCGGCACGCGCAGCGCGGCACCGGCGGCGCCGATCAGCGCCAGCGCAACCGCGCCGGCGCCCAGGCCATACCACGCACCCAGGTACAGGAACGGGCGGCGGATGAAGCCATCACTGGCGCCGAGCAGCTGCAGCACGCCGATCTCTTCGCGGCGGGCCTGGATGTCCAGGCGCACGGTGTTGCCGACCACCAGCGCGGCACCGACGCCGAGCAGGACCGACAGCACCTGCACCAGCCGCGCGCCGAACGCCAGCCAGGCATCCAGGCGCTGGCGCCACAGTGCATCGTGCTGCACCAGGTCGGCCTCGGGCAGGCTCTCCAGCGCGCGTGCCAGGCGCGCGTCGTCCTTGCCCTGGCCGGGGGTGATCACCAGCAGCGAGGGCAGCGGGTTGTCATTGAGTGTGTCGATCGCCTCGCCGAGGCCGGCGTCGCGCAGTTCCTGCAGGCCCTGCTCGGGCGTGCGCACGTTCACTTCGGCCACGTCGTCGCGGTCGCGCAGCTGGCCGGCCAGGCGCAGCGCGCCGGGGCCATCGACGTTGCCCTTCAGGAACACATTGATGTCGCGCGACTGCTGCACGCTGCCGGCGAACTGCTTGAGGTTGTCCAGCGCGATCGACAGGCCCAGCGGCAGGGCCAGCGCCAGCGCCATGACCATCACCGTCAGCAGGGTCGCCCACGGCTTGCGGCAGGCACGGCCGAGGCTGAACACCACGCTGTGCGCGTGGTGCTGGAACCAGACGCCCACGCGCGAGGGGGCGGCGGCTTCGCTGTTTTCGTTCTTCGCCATGGGTTACTCCGCCAGATCCTGCGGCGAGATGTCATCCACCAGCCGGCCGTGGTCGAGGATCAGCACGCGCTTGCGCATGCGGCGCAGCAGCGGCAGGTCGTGGCTGACCACCAGCACGCTGGTGCCGCGCGCGGGCAGCTCGGCGAACAGAGCCATGATCTCCGCCGCCAGGGTCGGGTCGAGGTTGCCGGTCGGTTCATCGGCCACCAGCAGCTTGGGCTCACCGACGATGGCGCGGGCGATGCCAACGCGCTGCTGCTCACCGGCCGACAGCTGCGAGGGCAGCGCCTTCTCGCGGTGGCCCAGGCCCATCCGTTCCAGCACCGAGCGCACGCGCTTGCTGATGTCGCCACGGCGGGTGCCGCGCAGGATCAGCGGCAGCGCCACGTTCTCGGCGATCGAGCGGTCCATCAGCAGGCGGTGGTCCTGGTAGACCGCACCCACCGCGCGACGGTGGCGGGGCACATCGCCGCCACGCACCTTCAGCAGGTTGCGCTCGTCGAACACCACCGCGCCACGGCTGGGCCGCTCGTCCAGATGGATCAACTTGAGCAGGGTGCTTTTGCCCGCACCGGAATGGCCGGTGACGAACAGCATCTCGCCCGGCGCGACCTCGAAGCTGACATCGGTCAGTGCCTCGTGGCCACCGGCGTACTGTTTGCTGACATTGTCGAAGCGCAGGACACTCATGCCCCGATTATGCAGGACCGGCGCGACGTCGTGGAGACGGTCACACGATCGGTAGTGCCGGCCGCTGGCCGGCAACCCACACAGCTGCCGGCCAGCGGCCGGCACTACCCAACCCCATGGGGCAGTGCGGACCAAGGTCCGCACCCACCATCGACGGCTTAGTTACCCGACAGCATCCGGCGGATCTTGCGGCCGATGCGGGTCAGGAACGAATCGCCGGTATCAGCAGCCGTGCGCACCGGCTTGGCCACCACCTGCACCGGCGTGACCGGGCTGGCGCCATTGCCGGCGGCGTTCTGCACGCCCTCGGCACCTTCGACCGGACGACCGTGGCGACGGCGGCGGCGCTTGCGCGGCTTGTGCTCGCCGTCCGCAGCACCTTCCGGTGCGCCTTCGGCGCGCGGCGGGCGCGGCGGACGCGGGGCCTGGGCAGCGGCGCCTTCGGCACCGGCGGCCGGCGCGGCAGCGCCCTGCTCGCCTTCCGCGCGTGGCTTGCGCGGGCCACGCGAACGGCGTTCGCCGCTGCGCTCACCGTCACGGCCACCACGGCCACCACCACCACCGGAACGGCCGCCACTGCGGCCACCGCCCCGACGCTCTTCCTCGGCGGCACGGGCTTCGCGTGCTTCGCGGAAGATCTGGCCGACGCTTTCGTTGTCCTCGCCTTCCTCGCCTGCAGCCGGAGCCGGGCGTTCCGGGCGCGGCAGCGGGGTCAGCAGTTCCTTGGTGACCGGCTCGGACGGAATCTTCTGCTCGATATAGGCCTCGATGTCCGGCAGGCCCATGGCGTAGCGCTCGCAGGCGAAGCTGATGGCGTCGCCCTCTTCACCCAGGCGCGCGGTGCGGCCGATGCGATGCACGTAGTCTTCGGCGTCGAACGGCAGGTCGTAGTTGTAGACGTACTTGATGCCGTCGATGTGCAGGCCGCGCGCAGCCACGTCGGTGGCCACCAGGATTTCCAGCTGGCCCTTCTGGAAGCGGTTGAGCAGGCTCTCGCGCTTCTTCTGCGGCACATCACCGGACAGCACGCCGACACGGTAGCCGGCCTTTTCCAGCGAACGCGCCACGCGCTCGACGAACACCTTGGTGTTGACGAAGACCATGGTGCGCGCGCCTTCGCTGCGCGACAGCAGGCCCAGCAGCAGCGGGATCTTCTCGTCGTCGGCCGGGAAGTAGATGCGCTGGCGCACGCGCGCGGCGGTGATGGTCTCGGCTTCGACCACCAGCTTCTGCGGCTCGTTCATGTGCTCGTAGGCCAGCTCCAGCACGCGGTGGCTGAGGGTGGCACTGAACAGCAGGGTCTGGCGGGTGGTGCGCTCCGGCATGCGGCGCAGCAGGAAGCGGATGTCCTTGATGAAGCCCAGGTCGAACATACGGTCGGCTTCGTCCAGCACGCAGATCTCGCAGGCGTGCAGCGACACCACCTTGTGCTGCTTGACGTAGTCGATCAGGCGGCCCGGGGTGGCGATGATCACGTCCACGCCCTGCTGCAGCAGCTCGCGCTGCTTGTCGTAATCCACGCCGCCGTAGACCAGGGCGAAGCGCAGGCCCAGGTCGGAACCGAACTTCACCGCATCCTTGTGGATCTGGATGGCCAGCTCGCGGGTCGGGGCGAGGATCAGCGCACGCGGATCTTCCGGCTTGCGATCGGCCAGCGCCGGACGCGTCAGCAGGCGGTTCACGACAGCGACCAGGAAGGCCAGGGTCTTGCCGGTGCCGGTCTGGGCCTGGCCGGCGACATCACCGCCGGCCAGCGCGACCGGCAGGGTCAGCGCCTGGATCGGGGTGCAGCGGGTGAATCCGGCTCCTTCAAGGCCGGCCTGCAGGGCCGGGTGCAGCTCGAAGGAGGAAAAGGTCAAATCGGTCAGCGGTTTGTCGCTCATGAGTCCGTCTTGGTATGGCCGCCGGCCCGTGGGGCGGCTGGCACTTCATCGTCTAGGGGCACCGTCGCAAACTGCGGCCCCTGCGGCGGGTTGGCAGGCTGGGACCACCCGGTCCGCGCGCCGCACAATGGCCCAGTTTAACGCACTCGGGCCGGCAAACCGGAATGCCCTGTCTCACCAGCTGGAGAGACGGCGCGCCTTCATCCAGCCACACGGGACTTGAACGACCCCGCCGGTCCCGCTGGTGTCGCCCGCTGCCATCCCCATCTTCGGGAAGACAGTGAAATCCGACACATACCGGGCTTCGAAGCGATCACGATACGCTGGGTTCCAGCCGGCGCCTGTCCCCGCCCTGCGATAGGGGTACACTGCCGGCCGTGAGCGTCCAGGCATCCCGCCGAACGCACCGCGGCAGTGCGCCGCGAGGCAACGACGAGGGTCGCGCCACCGGGCATGGCCCAGTTCACCCACCTCCGGCATGGCCGGGTGCAATCCAAGACGAGAAACCAAGATGAGCGACAAGGTTGTACATGTCGGCGACGCCGACTTTGATAGCGCAGTGCTGAATTCCAAGGAACCGGTGCTGGTCGATTTCTGGGCCGAATGGTGTGGCCCGTGCAAGATGATCGCCCCGGCGCTGGACGAACTGGCCGATGCCTACCAGGGCCGCGCCAAGATCGCCAAGGTCAACGTCGACCACAATCGTGCGCTGGCCGCCAAGTACCACGTGCGTTCGATCCCGTACCTGGTCGTGTTCAAGGACGGCGAGAAGGTCGGCGAGCAGATCGGTGCGGTGGGCAAGGCCCAGCTGGCCGGCCTGCTGGACAAGGCCCTGGCCTGATCCTGCTGTTTTCCGGCAGCCGCCACCCGCGGCTGCCGGCGGACGCCCTGCGTCCATGATGAATGCTGTTCCCGGCAGCCCTTGCACGGCGCCGCAGGCCGATGATAGTGTCGGCACATCCGGCCGCGTTCGCGTGCCGCACCCTCTGGACGCAGTTTCTTCCAGACCCATTCCCAACGTTCGCCGCCCCAGCCGGGCGCTCGCACCTTCAAGCGAGGAATAACGCTCTTGTCCGATAACACTTCCGAAACCGGCAGCGCCGATGCGCCCGCCGAAAAGCGCGTGCGCAAGCCCCGCGTGAGCAAGGCCGCCGCCCCGGCAGCCGCCGAAACCAGCGCCGCTCCGGCGCAGCCGACCCTGCCGCTGGCCGCCGCGCCCGAGGCACCGGCCCCCGCCCCCGCACCGAGCGCGCCCGCCGCCGAGGCCCCTGCCAGCAGTGGCGGTGGCGAAGGTGGTGAGGGTCGCGAATCCGGCCAGCCGCGGCAGCAGAACCACCAGGGCGGTGGCCAGAATCAGGGCCAGAACCCGTACAACCAGAACGGCCAGCAGGGCCAGGGGCAAGGCCAGGGCAACCGCCGTGACCGCTTCCGCAACCGCCGCGACCGTGACCGCAACAACAACCGCTTCCGCGACGACGGCATGCCCAACGACGGCGGCGAGCAGCAGCCCTTCGTGCCGCGTCCGCACGCCAACGTGCCGGAAGGCTTCCCGGTCTATTCGCTGAGCGACCTCAAGCGCATGCCGGCACAGAAGCTGCTGGAAATCGCCGAGCAGCTGCAGATCTCCGAAGGCGTGGCACGCGCCCGCAAGCAGGATGTGATCTTCGCCCTGCTGAAGGTACTGACCCGCCACGGTGACGGCGTCGCCGCCGACGGCGTGCTGGAAATCCTGCCGGACGGCTTCGGCTTCCTGCGCGCGGCCGAAGCCAGCTACCTGGCCGGCCCGGACGACACCTATATCTCGCCCAGCCAGATCCGCCGCTTCAACCTGCGCACCGGCGACCATATCTCCGGCCGCATCCGCTTCCCGAAGGACGGCGAGCGCTACTTCGCGCTGAACATCGTCGACACCATCAACGGCGAGCCGATCGAAGCGTCGAAGAACAAGGTGCTGTTCGAGAACCTGACCGCCCTGTTCCCGCGCCGCCGCTTCACCCTGGAGCGCGGCAACGGTTCGTCGGAAGACATCACCGGCCGCATCCTCGACCTGATGGCGCCGCAGGGCAAGGGCCAGCGCTCGCTCATCGTGTCGCAGCCGAAGGCCGGCAAGACCATGATGATGCAGCAGGTCGCCACCGCCATCACCACCAACCACCCGGACGTGCACCTGATCGTGCTGCTGATCGACGAGCGCCCGGAAGAAGTGACCGAAATGCAGCGCACCGTGCGCGGCGAGGTCATCAGCTCGACCTTCGACGAACCGGCCGCGCGCCACGTGCAGGTGGCCGAAATGGTCATCGAGCGCGCCAAGCGCCTGGTCGAGCACAAGAAGGACGTGGTGATCCTGCTCGACTCGATCACCCGCCTGGCCCGCGCCTACAACAACGTGGTGCCGAGCTCGGGCAAGGTGCTGACCGGTGGCGTGGACGCCAACGCCCTGCACCGCCCGAAGCGCTTCTTCGGTGCCGCGCGCAACGTGGAAGAAGGCGGCAGCCTGACCATCATCGCCACCGCGCTGGTCGACACCGGCTCGAAGATGGACGAGGTGATCTACGAAGAGTTCAAGGGCACCGGCAACAGCGAAGTGCACCTGAGCCGTCGCATCGCTGAAAAGCGCGTGTTCCCGGCCATCGACATCAACCGTTCCGGCACCCGCCGCGAAGACCTGCTGATCGAGCCGGAACTGCTGCAGAAGATCTGGATCCTTCGCAAGCTGCTGCATCCGATGGATGAAATGGCCGCGATGGAGTTCCTGCTCGACAAGATGAAGAACACCAAGTCCAACGACGAGTTCTTCGGTTCGATGAAGCGCTGATCCACGGCATTGCATCGAAAAGAACCTGCCGCTCGCTGCGGCAGGTTTTTTTTTGCCTGCAGGGCGACCCACTTCACTTCACCGCCGCCCGGTTTTGGCGATAATCCGCCCGACGCCCTGCCCGGCCCCGAGGGCCTGGCCACCGATTCCCGCTGTCACCCCTTCCGGAGAACCGGTCGGGTCCAGCCTCCTGCCGGATCCGTCGACGCATGCGAACGCTGTCTCCCCGCCTCAACCTGGGCAAGCTGATCCTCGCCCTGGCCCTGCTCAGCGCCATCATCGCGCTGGCCAACACCCTGCTGGCCAGCTACCGGGTGCAGCGCGACCAGCTGGTCGGCAACACTCTGGAGGCCAACCGCGTCTACGCCACCAAACTGGCCGAAACGACCCAGAACTTCCTGCTGGCTGCCCAGCAGGAACTGGCCTACGCCGCCACGCGGCTCGGCCAGGGCAACCTCGACCCGGCACAGGCCCAGGACGAAGCCAGCCGCCTGCAGCTGCAGACCAACAGCTTCAACTCTTCGCTGGTGGTGGATGCCGACGGCCTGGTGATCGCCACCTCGCCGCAGACCCTGCAGCTGCAGGGCGAAGTGCTGCACAGCGTCGGCAACAATGCCGCGCTGGCCGCGCGCCAGCCGATGATCAGCGACCCGTACCAGTCGGCCACCGGCAAGCTGCTGGTCTCGCTGTCGCACCCGATCTTCGATCGCCAGGGCCACTACCGTGGTTACGTCAGCGGCACCCTGTACCTGCGCCAGCGCAGCGCACTGCACACGCTGCTGGGCAAGCACTACTACCGTGATGGTTCCTACCTGTACGTGGTCGATCGCCATGGCCGCCTGCTGTACCACGCCGATGGCAAGCGGGTGGGCGACTACGTGGTCGGCAACCCCGCAGTAAAGGCCGTGGTGCGCGGCGAGCGTGGCGCGCAGCAGGTGCGCAACAACCTGGGCGTGTCGATGCTGGCCGGCTATGCGCCGGTGGCGGCCACCGGCTGGGGCATCATCGCCCAGCGCCCGACCGAGGCCACGCTGCAGCCGCTGTCGCGGTTGATGACTGCGGTAATCTGGAACGCAATCCCGCTGGGCCTGCTGTCGCTGCTGATCACCTGGTGGTTCGCCCGTCGCATCTCGATGCCGCTGTGGCAGCTCGCACGCAACGTGCAGGGCGGCGAAGACACCGGCAATGCGATCAGCCACGTCAGCGGCATCCGCGCGTGGTACTTCGAGGTCGCCCAGCTCAAGCAGGCGGTACTGCACAGCTTCAATGCGCTGCAGGACCGCATCGGCACGCTCAACCGCGCCAGCCGCACCGATCCGCTGACCAGTCTTCTCAACCGCCGCGGCCTGCAGCAGGCGCTGGATGCCCTGCAGGTACAGGGCATCCCGTTCGCGATCCTGGCGCTGGACATCGATCGCTTCAAATCGATCAATGACAACCACGGCCATGACGTCGGCGACGCTGCCATCGTCCACATCGCCAACCAGATGCGCCGCTACTCGCGCGACAGCGACATCCTCTGCCGCGCCGGCGGCGAGGAGTTCCTGCTGCTGTTGCCGGGCATCAGCGCCGAGTCAGCGCGACAGGCTGGCGAGCGTCTTCGCCAGCACATTGCCGACCATCCGTTTGAACCGGTCGGCACCATCACCGTCTCGCTGGGCGTGGCCCACTTCCCCAGCTTCCATGTCGATGCCGAGCAGGCGCTGCGGCTGGCCGACAAGGCGCTGTACCTGGCCAAGGAACAGGGCCGCAACCGAGTGGTGGTCTACCCCTACGCCGATTGACGCGAAGCCGGGCTGGCCGGCTCCGCAGTGATCGTCAGCCCTGCTCCAGCGGCGTCAGCAGGCGCAGGCCGCGCTTGGCGCCGTCGACCATGTAGATGCCGCCCTCGGGCAGCAGGTCGCTGCCGGCCTGCTCGATCGCATCTGCCTTCCGCCACGGCACGGCCTGCCGCGGGCCCGGGATGAAGGCACGCCAGCGGCCATAGCGCTCGGCTCCATTGGGATCATCGTTCAGGCCGAAATTGACCGGTATGCGTACCGTCCAGCTGTCGCGGGTGCTGGCTTCGCCGGTGGTCGGTGGGTTGAACGTCCACTTGCGGGCACTGCTGACGGCGGCCCTGGCCAGGATTTCGCGCATCTTGGCAAGGGTGCGCTCGCGTCCGACCACGGTCATGTTCACCTGCTCGGCAACGACATCGGCCACCGTGCCGTCACGCGCGATCCTGACCACCAGCAGTACTTCGCCTTGGCCGCCGCTCCGATAGACCTCTTCCGGATAACGCGGGGGCGCCATGCGACCTTGGGTCACCGAATCTGTGGCTTTCTCATCGTACTCGCTGAAGTTGACGCTGGTCATGCTGACTTCGTAGCCACCATCGGCCATGGCCTTGCCCCGCAGGCGCACCCGCAATGGCGCACGTGCCGCCACCGCCGTGCCATCGCGCAGGGTGGGTTCGAAGCGCCAGCCACCGATGGTGCCCTCCACGAAGGACGCGATGCTCGGAGACAGCATCGACTTCTGGTCCAGTACCAACGAACTGACCGCGCCCTCGGGCGTGACCTCGATATGGCCAGAGAGCACCATGCTCATCTCCGCGGTGGCACGCACCGCGCGCGTGGTCTGCGCGCTGGCATCGCCGGCGAACAGCGGAGCGCCGGCACCAACGGCCAACGCGAGAGCGAGAAACAGGGGGGGACGCATCATTGCCGGATCCTTGGTGATGAATGGCGAGAGTACCTCAGTCCCAACACCCATGACAGCTGGCTCACGCCAACCGGTGCGCGCCAGCATAGGGCGGCGTGTCCGGATAGTCACCGCGGGCGAAACGTTCCTGCAGGCCCTGCCACCAGCCCGGGTCGAACAGGTGCCGGTAGTGCTCGCGCACCGCTGCCAGCTCTGCAGCGGGCAGGCCCATGAACGGGCCGAAGCGCTCGGGAAACACGTCGCGCGGACCGACATGGAACCATGGCTCGTCGGACATCGCTTCCTCCGGCGTACGCGGCTGCGGCCAGGCGCGGAACACGCAGTCGCTGACCAGGCACAGCTCGTCGTAGTCGTAGAATACGGCCCGGCCATGCCGTGATACGCCGAAATTCTTCGGCAGCATGTCACCGGGGAAGATGTTGTTGCGCGCCATGTCGGTGATCGCCTGCGCATAGTCGAGCACCGCCGCCCGCACCGCCTCCGCGCCCTGCTCGCGCAGGTAGAGATTCAAGGGACGAAAACGACGCTGCACATAGCACAGTGCGACTTCGACCTCATCGCCATCGATGCGTACGCTCTGCGCGCACTGCTGCAGCAGTTCACCCAGCAGGGCCGGCGCAAAACGCTCGCGCGGGAAGCGCAGATGACGATAGGGCTGCGCATCGAGCAAGCGGCCGACACGATCGAGGTTGAACACCAGTGCGTACTTCTCTTCCACCTGCTGCCGCGACATCGCCTTGGGCCACGCGAAACGGTCGCGGATCAGCTTGAACACCAGCGGGTAACTGGGCAGGGTGAACACCGCCATGACCATGCCCGGCGTGCCCTCTGCATGCACCAGCCGCTCCTGCGGGTGCTCGTTGAAATGACGGAAGAAGGTGCGGTAGCGCTCGGTCTTGCCCTGCTTGGCGCGGCCCAGCACGGTGTATATCTCATCGATGGGCTTGCCCGGCAGCAGACTGCGCAGGAACACCACCGCATCACCGACCGTGGCCAGGTTGGCCTGGAAATAGCTGCGTGACACGCCGAACAGGTGGGCCACGTCCCGGCGCCGGGTCAGCACTGCATCGGCGCGCAGGCCACGCTCGTCGTTCACCAGGGCAATCACGCACGGCGAGAACCGATGCTCGCCGAACACGCGGCCAACCAGGTAAGCGCGGCGCTCGCGGTAGAACACCGTGTCGAGCAGCTCGATGCTGCGTACCGGCGTATCGCCCCAGTGGGCCAGGTCATCCTGCAGGCGCACCGCGATGGCCGCGGCGCAGCGCAGCTGGTGCGCATAGGGGATATCGAAGCGATAGTCGGCCAGCACCCGCTGCAGCGCCTCCACCGGCCGCGTCGGCGAAACCGCGTAGGTATGCCGCGCCACCGGGTGGGTGATGGCATCGGAGGGTTCGACATCGAAGGCGATGAACTCCAGCGCCGGGTCCACGCCCCGGGTGGCAAACAGGCGCCGCGACAACGTGTTGTAGAAGGTCTTGTACAGCTCGGCGTCGATCAGGCCCTGCAGCAGCGCGCTGTAGCGGGCGTGCACCCGCAACCACAGCGCGCGCTCGCCGATCGCGTCACCGGCGAGGCGGCGCAGCGCATCCATCTGCTCGGCGATGCACAGGTCGTACAGGGCGATGCGCTCGACCGCATCCTGTCGCGCACCGGCCCAGTCGCGCTGCTCGAAGCGCTGCCGCGCCCGCGCGGTGATCGCCACAAAGCGGGCGTGGTACTGCTCGAAACCGTCGCGGATGGCTACCGCGATGCGCGGTGCCAGCTCGGCAGCGATGTCAGGCCTGGACATGCATGGCTCACCCGGAAGGACCGGCTTCACCATACGCTGGCGTGTGCGATGCCGTCGAGCGCGGAGGTGGTGCCGGCCGCTGGCCGGCAGCACCTGGACCGTCGATGGATCGATGCAGATGCCGGCCAGCAGCCGGCACTACTGGCTCAGATCGCCAGTTCGGCTTCCACGTCCTGCACCTTGCGCCGCGCCAATGCCAGGTTGGACCTGGTACGGTCCAGCACGATGTAGAAGAACAGGCCCTTCTTCTTCGCCACCGGGCGCATGATGTGGTACGCCTTGCCCAACGAGATCAGGATGTCCTCGATGCTGTCGTTGAGGTTCAGCGATGCGGCGGTCTTCATCTTGGCACGGATCACTTCGGTGTTGCCGGCGGCGGCCACTTCCATGTCCATGCCGGCACCGGCTTCGCCCAGCAGCATGCCGCTTTCATAGTCGACCAGCGCCACTGCCTGCGCGCCGTCGATGCCCATCAGTGCGTTCAACGATTCGTTCAGTCCAGCCACGTCGCACCCCTTGTCGATGATGGTTCGAGCCCCTCGTTCCCCTGCGGCCGGGCTCACGATCCGCCGAGTTCGGCCAGGATCGCCTGGCCACATTCCCTGCTCTGCCACAGCACCTGGCCGATCACGCTGCGCTGGTCGCAAGCCGCCATCAGCAGCAGCGGTGCGCGTCCCTCGGCCTGGATCGCCAGCATCAGCACCTTGCCGCCCGCGGCTTCCAGCATCAGCGTCTGCAGATCCCCAAGCACCAGTTCGCGCCCCACTGCTGCAGCCAGCGCCAGCATCGCGCTGGTCATCGCTGCCAGGCGTTCACCGCGCCCTTCGGCACCGGCACTGACCAGGGCGAAGCCATCCACACTGGCCAGCACCACCGTGCGTATGCCTTCCACCCGCTGCTGCAGGTCTCGCAGCAAGGGCTGCAGGCGCTCACGCTGGCCGGCGTCGGGCAGTAGCGCCACCTGTCCGTCAGCCATGCGCGGCCACCAGTGCGTGCGCTTCCATCTCGCCCATCAATACATCCATCAGCAGCAATCCCTGTTCGCGGTCGCGGGCATCCACTGCCAGCAAAGGCAGCGGTTGATCATCGAGGCTCGCACGTGCGAGCCACTCATCCAGCGCGGCGTGCGGTGCTTGGTCGAGATGGGTGACGGCCACCACCAGCGCCAATGACGATGCGAACGGCCGCAGCACCTGCAGGTAATCCTCCAGTTCGGCAACCACGCCCGCGCGCCGCGCATCCAGCAGCAGCACGGCGCCGCGGGCGCCCTGCAGCAGGATCGGCCAGAGGAAATCGAAACGCTGCTGGCCCGGCGTGCCATACAGGCGCAGCCGCTCGCCATTGGGCAGGTCGATATCTGCATAGTCCAGGGCGACGGTGGTGGAGGCTTTGTCGGCACCGACGCGGTCACTGTTGGCCACGTCGGTGTCGACCACCGCGCCGGCCGCGATGCTGCGCACCAGGGTCGACTTGCCACTGCCCATGCCGCCCAGCACCACCACCTTGTGCTCACGCATTGCGCTCGCTCCCACGCAGGTGACGCCACAGGCGGGCGAGCAGGCCGTTGTCAGCGCCGGCAGCGCGTTCCGGCAGCGGTACCGCCGGCGCTGCCTGCAGCTGCGCGTAACCGCACAGGTAAGCGGCATGGATGAAATCGCGCACGGCCGCAGGCGGCAGATCAAGCAACATCGCGCACTCGTCCACCGTGCACGCGCGCTTGAGCAGCAGCGAGCACAGGCGGAAGCCATCATGGTCATGGCCCAGCACACGGAAGTCGGGCCAGCGCAGCAGCTTTACCGAAGCACCGCGCAGGCGCTCGTCCAGTGCCTGCCAATGGCGGCTGCGTTGCGCCCATTGCCACAGCAGCGGCCGCAGTGGCTGGCGTGGCCGCTCGCCGGCCAGGCCATGCAGGCGTGCGGGTGTCAGCGCATCCAGCTGCAGGCGTTCGAAGGCATCGGCCAAACGCTCCACCAGGGCCGTAGCGGGTTCCTGCAGCAGCACGGCCTGGTCATGCTCAAGGTCCATCAGCAGCAGTGGCTCGCCCGCATCACTCAACAGGGCCTGGCCCTGTCGCAGCGGCAGCCGCTCGCGCAGCAGACGGGTGATGGCATGCGCACCATCAGCCAGGCGGATCGGTGCGGGTGCGTGCATGGCCAAGGGCTCCACTGCCAACTGCATGCGACGCAGCGCGCGACCGATGGCACTGTCATCAAGCACGTCCTGGTGCCCGTCGCCATCACGCAGCTGGCCGCCGATGTCTTCGATCCAGCACTGCAGTCGCGGACGCTGCTGGCGCATGCGCTGGGCCGCGTTGCGCAGCGCCGGCGTATCGCGGATGACCAGCAGGTCGCAATCGTCCAGGTCCTGGCTGCGGCGGATCTGGCCGTCCGGCAGGGCCGATGCCACGCGCAGCCGCTGCAGCAGGGCCTGCTCGCCCTGGATGTCGGTTCCCACTACCAGCACGCGTGCCATCCGTGTTCCCCGTGCGGCCACCTCCCCGGTGGCCTCGCGTCGCCAAGGCTAGGGCATCGCCAGCGGCAGCCGTCGTGATCGACTGCTCAGATCGAGGGCGGTTGCAGACGGTGTCCGATCAGTTCTGCGACGGCCATCGCGGGCAAGTTTCATGCCTCGTTGACGACATTCCGACAGCCGACGGGAACCACGGTTCTGGACGCGGGTCGAATGGGGTCAGATCCCTTTTGCATGGCAAAAGGGTTCTGACCCGGAGCCCAAAAGAAACCCGCGCCGAAGCGCGGGTTCCGGTGTCACGACCGAGCGGCGCTGGATCAGCCGCGCAGCTGCTCCAGCGCGGCGTTGAAGGTCGCGCTCGGGCGCATCGCCTTGCTCGCCTTGGCGACGTCCGGGCGGTAGTAGCCGCCGATGTCCACGGCCTTGCCCTGCACCGCGATCAGCTCTTCGACGATCTTCTGCTCGTTGTCGGTCAGTGCCTTGGCCAGCGGTGCGAAGCGTGCCTTCAGTGCCGCATCTTCGTCCTGTGCGGCCAGCGCCTGCGCCCAGTACAGCGCGATGTAGAAGTGGCTGCCACGGTTGTCGATGCCACCCAGCTTGCGCGACGGCGACTTGTCGTTGTCCAGGAACTGGCCGTTGGCTTCGTCCAGCGCCTTGGCCAGCACGCGGGCGGCGGCGTTGTCGTAGCGGTTGCCCAGGTGTTCCAGCGACGCGGCCAGGGCCAGGAACTCACCCAGCGAATCCCAGCGCAGGTAGTCCTCTTCGACGAACTGCTGCACGTGCTTCGGGGCCGAACCACCGGCGCCGGTCTCGAACAGGCCGCCACCGGCCATCAGCGGCACGATCGACAGCATCTTGGCGCTGGTGCCCAGCTCCATGATCGGGAACAGGTCGGTCAGGTAGTCGCGCAGCACGTTGCCGGTCACCGAGATGGTGTCCTCGCCCTTGCGGATGCGGTCCAGCGAGAACGCGGTGGCTTCCACCGGCGGCAGGATGCGGATGTCCAGGCCGGTGGTGTCGTGGTTCTTCAGGTACTGCTCGACCTTGGCGATGACCTGCGCGTCGTGGGCGCGGGCGGCATCCAGCCAGAACACGGCCGGGGTGCTGCTCAGGCGGGCGCGTTCGACGGCCAGCTTGACCCAGTCCTGGATCGGAGCGTCCTTGGTCTGGCACATGCGCCAGATGTCACCCGCTTCCACGGCGTGTTCGAACACCACGTTGCCGGCATCGTCGGTGACCTTGACCACGCCGTCGGCAGCAATCTGGAAGGTCTTGTCGTGCGAACCGTACTCTTCGGCCTTCTGCGCCATCAGGCCGACGTTCGGCACCGAACCCATGGTGGCCGGGTCGAAGGCGCCGTGCGCCTTGCAGTCGTCGATGACGGCCTGGTACACGCCGGCGTAGCAGCGGTCCGGGATGACCGCCTTGGTGTCCTGCAGCTTGCCTTCGGCGTTCCACATCTTGCCCGAGTCGCGGATCATCGCCGGCATCGAGGCGTCGACGATCACGTCGCTCGGCACGTGCAGGTTGGTGATGCCCTTGTCCGAATTGACCATGGCCACGCCCGGACGCTGCGCGTACTCGGCGGCCAGGTCCGCTTCGATCGCGGCGCGGGTGGCTTCCGGCAGCGACGGCAGGCGCGCGGCCAGGTCACCGATGCCGTTGTTGGCATCGAAACCGGCCTGCTTGAGCACGTCGGCGTGCTTGGCCAGCACGTCCTTGTAGAACTCGTTGACCGCCACACCGAACATGATCGGGTCGGAGACCTTCATCATGGTCGCCTTCAGGTGCAGCGAGAACAGCACGCCCTGGGCCTTGGCATCGGCGATCTGCTCACCGATGAACGCGGCCAGCGCCTTGCGGCTCATGACGGCGGCATCGACGATCTCGCCGGCCTTGACCGCGGTCTTTTCCTTCAGCACGACGGCGCTGCCGTCCTTGCCGTGGAAGGTGATCTTCAGCGCACCGGCGTTGGCCAGGGTGGCCGACTGCTCGCTGCCGTAGAAATCGCCGGCGGCCATGTGCGCGACGTGCGACTTCGAATCCGACGCCCAGGCGCCCATGCGGTGCGGGTGCTTGCGCGCGTAGTTCTTCACCGACAGCGGTGCACGGCGGTCGGAGTTGCCTTCGCGCAGCACCGGGTTCACCGCACTGCCCTTGACCTTGTCGTAGCGCGCCTTGTAGTCGCGCTGCTGGTCGTCGGCCGGGGTCTCCGGGTAATCCGGCAGCGGATAGCCCTGGTCCTGCAGTTCCTTGATGGCCGCCTTCAACTGCGGCACCGAGGCGGAGATGTTCGGCAGCTTGATGATGTTGGCGTCCGGGGTGGTCGCCAGCTGGCCCAGCTCGGCCAGGTCGTCGCTGACCTTCTGCGCGTCGGACAGCAGTTCCGGGAACTGCGACAGGATGCGGCCGGACAGCGAGATGTCACGGGTTTCCACCACGATGCCGGCAGTGGCGGTGTAGGCGTCGACGATCGGCAGCAGCGACTGGGTCGCCAGGAACGGTGCTTCGTCGGTCAGCGTGTAGAGGATCTTGGACATGGGGGACTTGGACTCTGTAGCAATGCTCAGGGGAAGGCCGGCGCCAGCGCCGGGCCACGTGCAACCGTGTCGCTTTCCCCCGTCGCCGTCAGGGTGGGCGCGCGGCGGGGAAACCCCTGCATTGTCGCGTTTTCAGCCGCGCGGGGCAAAGCCGCGCCATACGCGGCGGTACTGCACGCCGGCGACGCTGTGATCCATCCACGCACGGCGTGGATCTGCGCGAACGCCGCCGTCAGTGGATCCACGCCATGCATGGATGAAGCCAGCCACCGGCCAATAAAAAAGGACGCAGCCTTGCGGCTGCGTCCATCGTGAGTCCTGCCGGGAGAGAGTCGGCAGGACTTACTTGACCTCGAACTCCTGCGGCGTTCCAGCCGCCTTGCCATCGACCGTGACCTCGGCGCGGTACTTGCCGGCCGGCCAGCCCTTTGCATTCTTGAACGTGACGTTGGTGGTCTCCGCGCCGCTGGCATTCAGGGTCGCGGTCTGTTCGCCGGCCACCTGGCCGTCCTGGAAGGTCAGCTTGGCACCGACATTGACGTTGTTTGCGGCGCCATCGGTCTTGACCGAGACGATGACATCATCCTTCGGCGAGAACAGTGCAGCCGGGGCGACCGATTTGTCGGCGGCAGCGGTCTTGCCCACGGTGACGGTGGAAACGCTGACCGCGGCAGCTTCCGCCATCGGCGGCGGTGCACCGGTCATCGGTGCCGGCGCTGCCGGCTCGGCCGGAGCCGTGGCGGCCGGAGCGGCGTTGGTGTCGGTCGACTCTTCCTTCTTCTTGCAACCGACCAAGGCAACGCTGCCCAACAGGGCGGCGATCAGGGCGGTCTGGAGCGGGGTGGTCTTGATCATTCGGGGTTCCTCCCAGGGATTGTCGGACGGCGTTTGATCGCCGGCTTACTTCGGCGGCAGTTTCAGGGTCTGGCCCGGGAAGATCTTGTCCGGGTCGTCAAGCACATCGCGATTGGCTTCGAAGATCTTCTTCCAGGCGTTGGCGTCGCCCAGATGCTGCTTGGCGATCTTCGACAGCGAGTCACCCTTCTGCACGGTATAGGTGCCGCCGCTGACGATCTCGGCGGTGCTGTCCACCGAAGCGCTCACGCCGGAGAAGTCCGCCTTCGGCACCTGCTCGGCGGTACTGTCGACGCTGGCGCTGACGCCGGAGAAATCGGCTTTCTTCTCGGTACTCATCCACAACTCCCGTCTGCATGACTACGTGGCTCGCACGGTGCCATGGCGGTTGTTAAATGGGGATGGTGCAGATGTGAAGCCGCCCCGGGGGGCGGCTGAACAATCGGGAGAGACGGTGCCCGGTAGTGCCGGCCGCTGGCCGGCTGTGCCAGGGGGATCCGGCCTTGGCCGATTGCCGGCCAGCGGCCGGCACTACCCGTAACCGCCTGCGAATCATGGTAGTGCCGGCCGCTGGCCGGCGCTCGCCGGGCATGGCCCGGCACAACGGGCAACCGCCTGCGGCGGTTACTGGCGCAGTTCGCGGTAGGTCGCGGCCGGGGCGGCAATGCCGGGACTGGCGCGCCACGGGTTGATGTCCAGGCCGCCACGGCGGGTATAGCGCGCCTCGACTTCCAGCCATTGCGGCTGGCAGCGCGCAGACACCTCGCTGAAGATCCGCTCAACGCACTGCTCGTGGAACTCGGCGTGCTCGCGGTAGCTGACCAGATAGCGCAGCAGGCCGGCACGATCGATCTTCGGCCCGCGGTAGCGCAGGCTGACCGTCGCCCAGTCCGGCTGGCCGGTGACCGGGCAGTTGGACTTCAGCAGCGCCGAGACCAGGGTCTCCTCCACCACCTCACCGGCATTGGCCGAGAGAAAGTCCGCCTGCGGCGGGCCGTAGCAGTCGATCTCCAGCTCCAGCCCGTCGATGGATTCACCGAGCGGCGTCTCGCGCAGGCCCGGCAGCCCGAACTCGACCTGGACCGGCGCACCGGCACAATCTGACAGATCCGCCACGATGCGCGCGCGCAGTGCCTCGGCGCTGTCGATGCGGGTGCTGTTGAGGGAGTTGAGGTACAGCTTGAACGACTTCGATTCGATCAGCCGCGGCGAGGTGCACGGCACCTGCACGGTGGCCACGGCCACCTGCGGCTTGCCACGCGGGTCGAGCCAGCTCAGCTCGAAGGCGTGCCAGCGGTCATGGCCGACGAACGGCAGCGCGGCCTCATCGAGGCCGATCTCGGCGCGGGCGCCGCTGCGGGGGATGGGAAACAGCAGGCCGGGATCGTACTGCGACGGGTAACTGACCTCGCGACCGAGGCTGGAATCCTGTGGGGTGTTCATGGGGGTCATTGTATCGCGCGGACGGCGGGCCTTCGGCCGGGCCGGCCAACGGCGGAGCCCCTCCGTGGTGGTTCAGGCACGATCTCGGGGTCGGCCGGGAGGGTGGGTTGGCTGGGGGCCGCTGCAAGTACGTCCATGTAAGCTCGGTCGCCGCATCCATGCGGCTCACGCCCCCAGCCAACCCACCCTCCCGGCCATGGACAATTTCCCGCGCCACCACGGGAAAGATCAGAAAAATCAAGATCAAAAGCCGATCCTTCAGACGTTCATGACGTCCGCCGTGCCGACCAACGGTCGGCACCCACCAACAGCAGCGGGCACCAACAGCCGCGGGAAACTGTCGAAGGCGGGGTGGGTCCGGTTGAGGGGGTGTCCGCGGCATGGATGCCGCGGCCAAGCCCCCATGGACGGGTTTACGGCGTCCCCCTCAACCGGACCCACCCCGCCATCCCACGGAATGCCCGCTTTTGACGTTGACGTTGATTTAGGCGGGTGCAGGGCTGCAAGCCCTGCCGGAAACCCTCACCCCGCAGGCGTGCCGGCACCGTGCAGGTAATCCAGGCTCACCTGCAGCAGCGCGCGCAGTCCGACATCCAGCGCCTTCTCATCCAGCAGGAACTTCGGCGAATGATTGGCCGGCGCCGTCGCCGGGTCGATGCCCACGCTGGTGGAACCAACGAAGAAGAACATGCCCGGCACTTCCTTCGCGTACAGCGAGAAATCCTCCGCGCCCATCTGCAGCGGTGGCTCGTAGACGTTGTCCTTGCCCACCACCGCCTGCAGGCTCGGCAGCATCTTCGCGGTCAGCGCCGGGTCGTTCACCGTGGCCGGATTGCCTTCTGATTCGTAGATGTCGGTCACCGCCTTCGCACCGTGCGCGGCGGCGGTGTGTTCGGCCACGTTGCGCAGGTCGGCGAAGATCTGCTGGCGCATGCCCTCGTCGAAGGTGCGGATGGTGCCGACCATCTCCACCTCGTCCGGAATGATGTTGTAGCGGATGCCGCCGTTGATCGCACCGAAGGTCAGCACCGCCGGTTGCTTGGACAGGTTGGCGCGGCGGCTGACGATGGTCTGCGCGGTGCCGACCAGATCGGCGGTGGCCACGATCGGGTCGACACCGTTCCACGGTGCCGAGCCGTGCGTCTGGCGACCGATCACCTTGATCCCGAAACGATCCGAGGCGGCCATCAATGGGCCACCGCGCACCGCGATCTGGCCGGCCTGCACGCTGGAGAACACATGCAGTCCAAACACCGCCTCCGGCTTGAAGTCGGCGAACAGGCCTTCCTTCAGCATCAGCGCGGCACCGCCCTCTTCCGGCGGCGGTGCGCCTTCCTCGGCCGGCTGGAAGATCAGCATCACCTGGCCCGGCAGGTCCTTCTTCATCGACACCAGCGCTTCGGCCACGCCCAGCAGGGTGGCGGTGTGCGCGTCATGGCCGCAGGCATGCATCACGCCCACGGTCTGGCCGCGGTACTGGTCGGTGGCCTTGGAGGCGAACGGCAGCCCGGTCTGTTCGGTTACCGGCAGCGCGTCCATGTCCGCGCGCAGCGCGATCTTCGGGCCGGGCTTGCCGCCTTCGATGATCGCCACCACGCCGTGGTGGGCGATGCCGGTCTTCGGCTTCAAGCCCATCGCACGCAGGCGCTTGGCGACCTCGGCCGAGGTGCGCGCCTCGCGGTTGGACAGTTCCGGGTGCTGATGGAAGTCGCGGCGCCATTCAACCACCTTGGCCTGCAGGCGCTGGGCAGCAGCGGTCACTTCGGGGCGTTGCCCGTCCTGGGCGTGGGCAACGGCCGGCAGGGCCAGCAGCAGGGCGGACAGCAGCAGCGAACGGCGCATCGCAATCTCCACAGCAAGAGGGGTCCAGCTGAATGTAGGGCAACACCGCCGCCACGGGAACCTCCGCGGCCGGATCCGGTCTTAGCGCCCGTCCCATCCGTCATGCAGGAAACGTGATGTGGCACAGGTATGCTTTGCGCATTGCCAACCGGGGCCGCGCCCCGTCCAGCCCTCTTGGAGTCCTCGTAATGTCACGTGTTTGGAAGATCGTGCTGCTGGTCGTGGCGGTTCTGGTGCTGGCCGTGGTCGGCCTGCGCGTCATCGGCGGGGGCAAGGACAAGGCTGGAAAGCCGGCAGCGGGAGCGCGCCAGGGTGGCGAAGACCCGGATGCCGGCCCGGTGCCGGTGACCGTGGTCGAGGCCACGCACCAGGACGTACCGGTGTATGCCAGCGCACTGGGTACCGTGACGGCAATGAACACCGTCACCGTCAGCCCGCAGGTCGGTGGCCAGCTGATGAGCCTGAACTTCCGCGAAGGCCAGGAAGTGAAGAAGGGCGACGTGCTGGCAGTGATCGATCCACGCACCGCCCAGGCCAGCTACGACCAGGCCGCGGCAGCCAAGCGCCAGAACGAGGCGCTGCTGGCCACCGCGCGCTCCAACTACCAGCGCTCCAATGCGCCGGAGTACCGCCAGTTCGTCGCCAAGACCGATCTGGATACACAACGAAACCAAGTGGCACAGTACGAAAGCGCAGTCGCGGCGAACGAAGCCAGCATGCGCTCGGCACAGGTGCAGCTGCAGTACACCAGGGTCACCGCACCGATCACCGGCATCGCCGGCATCCGCGCGGTCGACGCGGGCAACGTGGTCAACGCCGGCACCGCGCTGGTCACCCTGACCCAGATCCACCCGATCCACGTCCTGTTCAACCTGCCCGAACGCCAGCTCGGCGACGTGCGCCAGGCGCAGGCCACCGGCGCGGTGCCGGTGGCGGCACTGGACCGCGCCGACTCGCACGTGCTGTCCGGCGACGGCAAGCTGGACGTGGTCGACAACCTGATCAGTGCCGACAGCGGCACCTTCAAGGCGCGCGCGCTGTTCGACAACACCGACAACGGCCTGTGGCCGGGCCAGTTCGTCAACGTGCGCATGCAGCTGCGCACGATTGCCGGCGGCGTGGTCATTCCGACCCAGGCCGTGCTGCGTGGGCCGGATGGCGAGTACGTCTACGTCGTGCAGGGCGACAACACGGTGAAGATGCAGACCGTGCGCAGCGGCGTGGAAGTGGGCGACAGCCAGGTGCAGATCGCCGAAGGCCTGAAGGGCGGCGAGCGGGTCGTCAGTGAAGGCCAGTTCCGCCTGAAGCCGGGCAGCAAGGTCACCGCACTGAAGCCGGGCGAAACCCCGGCCGCACCAACCGAGGCCGAGCTGAAGGCGGCCGAACAGAAGAACGGTGGCGGCGGTGGCCGTCGCGGTGGCGGTCCGCGCTGAGCGCAGGCCACGGTTCTCCCTCGCGCCGGCGGACCCGCCGGCGCCGACATTGAAGTGCCAGCAAGGATCAGTCCGTGGGCTTTTCGACGATCTTCATCCGCCGCCCGATCGCTACCTCGCTGTTGATGGCGGGCCTGTTGCTGCTGGGCATCCTCGGTTACCGCAAGCTGCCGGTGTCGGCGCTGCCGGAAATCGATGCGCCCAGCCTGGTGGTCACCACCCAGTACCCCGGCGCAAACGCCACCACCATGGCCTCGCTGGTCACGACGCCACTGGAGCGCCAGTTCGGCCAGATCTCCGGGCTGGAACTGATGACATCGGACTCGTCGGCCGGGTTGTCGACGATCATCCTGCAGTTCTCGATGGACCGCGACATCGACATCGCCGCGCAGGACGTGCAGGCGGCGATCCGCCAGGCCACCCTTCCCTCGTCGCTGCCCTACCAGCCGGTCTACAACCGGGTGAACCCGGCCGACGCGGCCATCGTCACCCTGAAACTGACCTCTGACACGCGCCCGCTGCGCGACGTCAACAATTACGCCGACTCGATCCTGGCCCAGCGCCTGTCGCAGGTGCAGGGCGTCGGCCTGGTCTCGATTGCCGGCAACGTGCGCCCGGCCGTGCGCATCCAGGTCAATCCGGCGCAGCTGTCCAACATGGGCCTGACCCTGGAACAGCTGCGCAGCGCGCTCACCCAGGCCAACGTCAATGCGCCCAAGGGCTCGTTGAACGGCAAGACGCAGTCCTACAGCATCGGCACCAACGACCAGCTGGCCAGCGCCGCCGAGTACCGCGACACCATCATCAGCTACAAGAACGGCCGCCCGGTGCGGCTGTCCGACGTGGCCGAGGTGGTCGACGGCGTGGAGAACGACCAGCTGGCGGCCTGGGCCGATGGCAAGCCGGCGGTGCTGCTGGAAGTGCGCCGCCAGCCGGGCGCCAACATCGTGCAGACCGTCGAGCGCATCCGCGCGATCCTGCCGCAGCTGCAGGGCGTGCTGCCGGCCGACGTGCACCTGGAGATCTTCAACGACCGCACCGAGACCATCCGCGCCTCGGTGCACGAAGTGCAGTTCACCTTGATCCTCACCATCGGCCTGGTGGTGGCGGTGATCTTCGTGTTCCTGCGCCGGCTGTGGGCCACGATCATTCCCTCGGTGGCGGTGCCGCTGTCGCTGGCCGGTACCTTCGCGGTGATGGCCTTTGCCGGCATGTCGCTTGACAACCTGTCGCTGATGGCGCTGGTGGTGGCCACCGGCTTCGTGGTCGACGATGCGATCGTGATGATCGAGAACATCGTCCGCTACATCGAACAGGGCAAGAGTGGCAAGGAAGCGGCCGAGATCGGCGCACGCCAGATCGGCTTCACCGTGCTGTCGCTGACGGTCTCGCTGGTGGCGGTGTTCCTGCCGCTGCTGCTGATGCCCGGCGTCACCGGCCGCCTGTTCCACGAGTTCGCCTGGGTGCTGAGCATCGCCGTGGTGCTGTCGATGCTGATCTCGCTGACGCTGACCCCGATGATGTGCGCCTACCTGCTCAAGCCCGACGCCCTGCCCGAGGGCGAGGATGCGCATGAGCGCGCAGCGGCGGCCGGCAAACAGAACCTGTGGACGCGCACCGTCGGCCTGTACGAGCACAGCCTGGACTGGGTGCTGGGCCACCAGCGCCTGACCCTGGCCGTGGCCGGTGGCGCGCTGGTATTGACCGTGCTGCTGTACGTGCTGATTCCCAAGGGGCTGCTGCCCGAGCAGGACACCGGCCTGATCACCGGCGTGGTGCAGGCCGACCAGAACATCGCTTTCCCGCAGATGGAACAGCGCACCAGGCAGGTCGCCGAAGCCCTGCGCCAGGATCCGGACGTGACCGGCGTGTCGGCATTCATCGGTGCCGGCAGCATGAACCCCACGCTCAACCAGGGCCAGCTGTCGATCGTGCTGAAGGAGCGCAGCCAGCGTGATGGCCTGGATGAGATCCTGCCGCGCCTGCAGAAGGCGGTAGCCGGAATCCCGGGCGTGGCGCTGTACCTGAAGCCGGTGCAGGACGTGACCCTGGACACCCGCGTGGCCGCCACCGAGTACCAGTACTCGCTGTCGGACGTGGATTCGGCAACGGTGGCCACGCAGGCCACGCGCCTGACCGAAGCGCTGCGCAAGCGCCCGGAACTGGCCGACGTGGACAACAACCTGTCCAACCAGGGCCGCGCGCTTGAACTGAACATCGACCGCGACAAGGCCAGTGTGCTGGGCGTGCCGATGCAGACCATCGACGACACGCTCTACGATGCGTTCGGCCAGCGCCAGATCTCGACCATCTTCACCGAACTCAACCAGTATCGGGTTGTGCTGGAAGTGGCGCCGGAGTTCCGTACCAGCACCGCGCTGATGGAACAGCTGGCCGTGGCTTCCAACGGCGCCGGCGCGCTGACCGGCACCAATGCCACCAGCTTCGGCCAGGTCACCTCGTCCAACTCGTCCACCGCCACCGGCATCGGCGCGCAGAACACCGGCATCACGGTCGGCGCCGGCAACATCATCCCGCTGTCGGCGCTGGCCGAAGGCAAGGTCAGCAGTGCGCCGCTGGTGGTCAGCCACCAGCAGCAGCTGCCGGCGGTGACGGTCTCGTTCAACGTGGCGCCGGGCTATTCGCTGTCCGAAGCGGTGCGTGCGATCCAGGAGACCAAGGACAGCCTGGACATGCCGGCACACCTGCATGCCGAGTTCATCGGCAAGGCCGCCGAATTCACCGGCAGCCAGACCGATGTGGTGTGGCTGCTGCTGGCCTCGCTGGTGGTGATCTACATCGTGCTCGGCGTGCTCTACGAGAGCTACATCCACCCGATCACGATCATCTCCACGCTGCCACCGGCCGGCGTCGGCGCGCTGCTGGCGCTGATGCTGTGCGGGCTGAGCCTGTCGGTGGACGGCATCGTCGGCATCGTGCTGCTGATCGGCATCGTCAAGAAGAACGGCATCATGATGGTGGACTTCGCAATCGAGGCGCGTCGCGCCGGTGCCAACGCGCATGAAGCGATCCGCCGCGCCTGCCTGCTGCGCTTCCGCCCGATCATGATGACCACCGCCGCGGCAATGCTCGGCGCACTGCCGCTGGCGCTGGGCACCGGCATCGGCTCGGAGCTGCGCCGCCCGCTGGGCATCGCCATCGTCGGCGGCCTGCTGCTGTCGCAGCTGGTCACGCTGTACACGACGCCGGTGATCTACCTGTACATGGAACGCTTCTCCGAATGGCTGGCGCGCCGCCGCGAGCAGCGCGCACTGCGCAACGGTTCGCTGCAGGAGCCGCAGGCATGATCCACGCCCCGCTGCTGCGGTGGGCCGCACGATGAACCTGTCCGGCCCCTTCATCCGCCGCCCGATCGGCACCGCGCTGCTGGCCATCGGCCTGTTCATGGTCGGCCTGATCTGCTACCTGCGCCTGGGCGTATCGGCACTGCCGAACATCGAGATCCCGGTGATCTTCGTGCACGCGAGCCAGTCCGGCGCGGATGCGGCGACCATGGCCTCGACAGTCACCGCGCCGCTGGAGCGCCACCTCGGCCAGCTGCCGGGCATCGACCGCATGCGCTCGTCGAGCTCGGAAGGCAGCTCGCTGGTGTTCATGATCTTCCAGAGCGGCCACAACATCGATTCGGCCGCGCTGGACGTGCAGACCGCGATCAACTCGGCGCAGGCCGACCTGCCTTCGGGCATGGGCTCGCCGATGTACCAGAAGGCGAATCCGAACGACGACCCGGTCATCGCCATCGCGCTGACCTCGCAGACGCAGTCGGCCGACGAGCTGTACAACGTCGCCGACTCGCTGCTGGCCCAGCGCATCCGCCAGATCAGCGGCGTTGCTTCGGTCGACATCGCTGGCGCTTCGACGCCGGCGGTGCGTGTGGACGTCAACCTGCGCCTGATGAACGCGCTCGGCCTGACCGCCGACGACCTGCGCAACGCCGTGCGCGCGGCCAACGTGACCTCGCCCACCGGCTTCCTCAGCGACGGCAACACCACTACCGCGATCATCGCCAACGACTCGGTGGCGCGTGCCGCCGACTTCGCCGCCCTGGTGGTCAAGACCCAGGGCGATGGCCGGGTGATCCGCCTGAAGGACATCGCCAACGTCTACGACGGCCAGCAGGATGCCTACCAGGCCGCGTGGTTCGACCACAAACCGGCGGTGGTGATGTACGTGTTCACCCGTGCCGGCGCCAACATCGTGGAGACCGTGGACCGGGTCAAGGCGCAGATCCCGACCCTGCGCGATTACCTGCAGCCCGGCACCACGATGACGCCGTACTTCGACCGTACGCCGACCATCCGCTCGTCGCTGCATGAAGTGCAGATCACCCTGCTGATCAGCCTGGCGATGGTGGTGCTGACCATGGCGCTGTTCCTGCGCCGGCTGGCACCTACGCTGATCGCCGCAGTGACCGTGCCACTGTCGCTGGCCGGTGCCGCGCTGGTGATGTACGTGATGGGCTTTACCCTGAACAACCTGAGCCTGCTGGCGCTGGTGATCGCCATCGGCTTCGTGGTCGACGATGCGATCGTGGTGATCGAGAACATCATGCGCCACCTCGACGAAGGCATGCCGCGGATGCAGGCGGCGCTCACCGGCGCGCGCGAGATCGGCTTTACCATCGTCTCGATCACCGCCTCGCTGGTGGCGGTGTTCATCCCGCTCCTGTTCGCCAGCGGCATGATGGGTGCGTTCTTCCGCGAATTCACCGTCACCCTGGTGGCGGCCATCGTGGTCTCGATGATCGTCTCGCTGACGCTGACTCCGGCGCTGTGCAGCCGGTTCCTCAGCGCGCACGACCACAGCGCGCCGCCGTCGCGCTTCGGCCGCTGGCTGGATGCCGGCCATGAGCGCATGCTTCGCGTCTACACGGTCTTCCTCGACTTCTCGCTGCGCCACGCGCTGCTGCTGTCGCTGACCCCGCTGATCCTGATCGGCGCCACCGTCTTCCTGTTCGGCGCGGTGAAAAAGGGCGCGTTCCCGCCGCAGGACACCGGCCTGATCTGGGGCCGCGCCAATTCCAGCGCCACGGTGTCCTTCGAGGACATGGTCGCCCGCCAGCGTCGCATCACCGACATGCTGATGGCCGACCCCGCGGTGAAGACCGTGGGCGTGCGCCTGGGCAGCGGCCGCCAGGGCTCCAGCGCACAGTTCAACATCGAGCTGAAGTCGCGCAGCGATGGCCGTCGCGAAACCACGGCGCACGCACTCGCACGGCTGAGTGCCAAGGCCGACCGCTACCCCGACCTGCAGCTGCGCCTGCGCGCGATCCAGGATCTGCCCAGCAACGATGGCGGCGGTTCCAGCCAGGGCGCGCAGTACCGTATCTCGCTGCAGGGCAACGACCTGGCATCGCTGCAGGAATGGCTGCCCAAGCTGCAGGCGGAGCTGAAGAAGAACCCCAAGCTGCGCGATGTCGGTACCGACGTGGACAACGCCGGCCTGCGCCAGAACATCCAGATCGACCGCGCCAAGGCCGCACGCCTGGGCATCACCGTGGGTGCCATCGACGGTGCGCTGTACGGTGCGTTCGGCCAGCGCCAGATCTCCACCATCTATTCGGACATCAACCAGTACAGCGTGGTGGTCAACGCCCTGCCCTCGCAGACCGCCACCCCCGCCGCGCTGGACGAGGTGTACGTGCGTGCGCGCAACGGCGACATGGTGCCGATCACCGCGGTGGCCACGCAGATGCCCGGCCTGGCCCCTTCGCAGATCACCCACGAGAACCAGTACACGACGATGGACCTCAGCTACAACCTGGCTCCGAACGTGAGCATGGGTGAGGCCAAGGCGATCATCGACGCGACCGTGGCCGGCATGCGCATGCCCGGTGACATCCGCCTGGCCGATGATGCGGGCTTCGGCTTCAACTCCGACCCCAGCGACATGCTGATTCTGGTGTTCGCCGCGATCCTGACCGTGTACCTGGTGCTGGGCATGCTGTACGAGAGCCTGATCCACCCGGTCACCATCCTGTCCACGCTGCCGGCGGCGGGCGTGGGTGCACTGCTCGCGTTGTTCGGCACCAACACCGAGTTGTCGGTGATCTCGATGATCGCGCTGGTGCTGTTGATCGGCATCGTCAAGAAGAACGCGATCATGATGATCGACTTCGCGCTGGTGGCGCAGCGCGAGCATGGCCTGGCACCGCGCGATGCCGCGCGCGAGGCCAGCATCGTGCGCTTCCGCCCGATCATGATGACCACGATGGTGGCGATCCTGGCGGCGGTGCCGCTGGCGATCGGCCTGGGCGAAGGCTCCGAACTGCGCCGCCCGCTGGGCATCGCGATGATCGGCGGCCTGCTGTTCTCGCAGAGCCTGACCCTGCTCAGCACGCCGGCGCTGTACGTGATCTTCTCGTGCCTGGCCGAACGCTGGCGGGCACGTCGCGCACGCAAGCGCGAAGCGAAGCTGCTCAAGCGCGCGCAGCGTGCGTAGAACGGCCCATCCACGCATGGCGTGGATCTAAGGGTAGAGCCGGCCGCTGGCCGGCTTTCTCGGTACGGCAAATCTGCCGGCCAGCGGCCGGCACTACCGCGGTGGTCCGCCCTCCATATTTCACGCGCACCCCGCAATAATGGTGGGAGATCCTTCCGCCGAGCCTGCATGCCCGCCCGCCAATCCCGCCTCAGCCGCCTGTGGGCCCACGAGAAGGCCAGTTACGGCCTGCGCGTGTTCATCGCCCTGACCGCAGCGCTTGCCGTGTGCTGGCAGCTGGATGCGCTGACCGCCCTGCCCGGCGTTTTCCTCGGCATCATCGCCAGCGCCATCGCCGAGACCGACGACAACTGGTGGGGCCGGACCAAGGCGGTGGCGCTGTCGCTGCTGTGTTTCTGCATCGCTGCGGCGTCGGTGATCTGGCTGTTCCCCTGGCCGTGGATCTTCATCGGCGCGCTGGCACTGTCCACCTTCTGCCTGACCCTGCTGGGCGCGCTCGGCGAGCGCTACGCATCCATCGCCCAGGCCACGGTAACGCTGGCGATCTACACGATGATCGGGCTGGAGCAGCACGGTGCCAGCGACCTGCATACCGCGCTGCAAGCGGTCAGCCACCTGCTGGCGGGCGCCGTCTGGTACGGACTGCTGTCGATCCTGTGGACCGCACTGTTCGCCAACCGACCGGTGCGCGAGCGCGTGGCGCGGCTTTACATCGAGCTGGGCCGCTACCTGCAGCTGAAGGCCGCCCTGTTCGAACCGGTACGTGAGGCCGACCTGCAACGCCGCCAGCTCGACCTGGCCGAGCAGAACCGGCGCGTGGTCGGCGCGTTGAACGAGGCCAAGACCGCGATTCTCGCCCGCTTCGGCCGTTCCGGGCGGCCCGGCGTGAACTCCGGCCTGTACCTGCGCCTGTACTACATGGCACAGGACTTCCACGAGCGCGCCAGTTCCTCGCACTACCCGTACGGCGCCCTGGTCGATGCATTCTTCCACAGCGACGTGCTGTACCGCTGCCAGCGCCTGCTCGATCTTCAAGGCCAGGCCTGCGCGCGCCTGGGCGAGGCGATCCGCCTGCGCCGCCCGTTCGTATATGGCGAAAACAACCAGCAGGCCGGGCGCGACCTGGCCGATGCGCTGGCCTACCTGCGCGACCAGCAGCGCCCGCAGTGGCAGCGACTGCTGGGTTCGCTGGACCTGCTGGTGCACAACCTGCGCAGCATCGAACGCCGCCTGCTGGACGCCGAACGCTCCGAGGCCAGTCTCGACAATGTCGATACGCGCCTGCGCGACAGCAACCCGCATACCCTGCGCGAGATGGGCGTGCGCGTGCGCCAGCAGCTCACGCCCGGCTCGGTCCTGTTCCGCCACGGCCTGCGCATGGCATTGGCGCTGATCGCCGGTTTCGCCGCGATCCGTCTGTTCAATGCGCAGAACGGCTCGTGGGTGCTGCTGACCATCGTGTTCGTGTGCCGGCCCAACTTCGGCGCCACCCGCCAACGCCTGGCGCAGCGCATCGTCGGCACCGTGGCCGGCCTCGTGCTCACCTGGGCGCTGCTGCAGCTGTTCCCGCAGCTGCACGTGCAGCTGCTGATCGCGCTGCTGTCGGCGCTGCTGTTCTTCTTCACCCGCACCGACCGCTATCTGGTGGCCTCGGCGGCGATCACGGTGATGGCCCTGACCTGCTTCAACCTGATCGGGGATGGCTTCGTGCTGATCGTGCCGCGCATGGTCGATACGCTGCTGGGCTGCGCGATCGCCGCTGCTGCCGCGTTCCTGATCCTGCCCGACTGGCAGGGCCGTCAGCTGCACCTTGTGCTGGCGCGGGTGCTGGAGACCGCCGCGCGCTACCTGGATTCGGTGCTGGGCCAGTACCGCAGCGGCATGCGCGATGACCTGGCCTATCGCATCGCCCGCCGCGACATGCACAACGCCGACGCCGCGCTGTCCACCGCGCTGTCGAACATGCTGCGCGAACCCGGTCATGTGCGCCGCAACCTGGATGCCGGCTTCCACTTCCTGGCGCTCTCCAACACGCTGCTTGGGCACTTGTCGGCGCTGGGTGCACACCGCGACCAGGTGGACAGCTACGCCGGCGATCCGCTGGCCTTGGCCGCCGGTGACCGCGTGCGGAAAGCGCTGCAGCAGCTGGCCTCGGCCCTGACGGCACGGCGGCCGGTCAGCGAGGATGACAACGACGCCGACCGCGCGGTGGCGGCCGAACTGGAGCAGATCGACGAGGCGATGCCGGCGAAGCTGCAGTTGATCCGCACGCAGATGGCGCTGGTGCTGCGGATGCTGCCGAAGGTGCGGGCGGCGGCCAATGAGGCGGTGCGCACGCTCACCTGAAGGCCGGCGCCGGGCATGGCCTGGCGCGACCCGCAGTCCATCCACGCATGGCGTGGATCTACTGCACCGTGTGCAACCGTGTGTTGCGCCTGGCGCTGCATCCCGATCACGGTCCTGCGCGGATACTGGGTGATCCCCTGCTCCTGGACTCCCCCCATGAAGATCGAACTCGCCGGCCGCACCGCGCTCGTTACCGCTTCCACCGCCGGCATCGGCCTGGCGATCGCCCAGGGTCTTGCCGCGGCGGGTGCGCGGGTCATTCTCAACGGCCGCAGCACCGACAGTGTCGAACGCGCCCGCCAGCGCCTGCTCGCCACCGTTCCGGGTGCCGAGGTGATCGGCGTCGCCGCCGACCTTTCCGATGCAGCCGGTGTCGATGTGCTGCTGGCCGGCCTGCCCAAGGTCGACATCCTGGTCAACAACGCCGGCATCTTCGGCCCCGAGGACTTCTTCGAGACCGAAGACGCCACCTGGGAGCGCTACTGGCAGACCAACGTGATGTCCGGCGTGCGCCTGTCGCGGGCACTGCTGCCGGCGATGGTCGACGCCGGCTGGGGCCGCGTGCTGTTCATCTCCTCCGAATCGGCACGCAACATTCCCGCCGACATGATCCATTACGGTGTCAGCAAGACCGCGCAGCTGTCGCTGTCGCGCGGCCTGGCCAAGCGCGTGGCCGGCAGTGGCGTCACCGTCAACGCGGTGCTGCCCGGCCCGACCCTGTCCGACGGTTTCGCGGCGATGTTCGAAGATGAACGCCAGCGCAGCGGCAAGCCGCTGGAGCAGATCGGCCGCGAGTTCGTGATGGCACACCGGCCGTCTTCGGTGATCCAGCGCACCGCCACGGTCGAGGAAGTAGCCAACATGGTGGTGTACCTGGCCTCGCCGCAGGCTTCCGCCACCTCCGGTGCAGCACTGCGCGTGGATGGCGGCGTGGTCGACGATATCGTCTGAGACCATCGACAGGTGTGCGGACCAACGGTCCGCACCCACAGGTCCGCACCCACAGCGGATAGGCAGGAATGCTAGGCTGCGCCGGTCAAGGAGGTTCCATGTCCGGTCACAACCAGTTCGCCCTGCTGCGCCAGCGCCGTTTCCTGCCGTTCTTCGTCGTCCAGGCGCTGGGGGCATTCAACGACAACGTGTACCGGCAGGCGATCATCAGCATGTTGCTGTTCATGGCCGTGCCGGAGGAAGAACTGGGGCTGTACGCTACGCTGGCACCGGCCATCTTCATCCTGCCGTACTTCCTGTTCTCGGCACTGGCCGGGCAGATCGCCGACAAACTGGAAAAATCGCGACTGATCGTGATCACCACCACCATGGAGATCGTGATCATGTCGCTGGCGGCCACCGGCTTCCTTACCCAGAGCCTGCCGGTGCTGCTGGTCGCCTTGTTCTGCACCGGCATGCAGTCAACCCTGTTCGGCCCGGTGAAGTACTCGGTGCTGCCCTCGGTGCTCAAGCCCGAAGAGCTGACCGGCGGCAACGGCCTGGTCGAGATGGGCACCTCGATGTCGATCCTGTCCGGCATGATCGTCGGCGGCCTGGTGTTCACCGTGGCCGGCAGCCATGGCACGGTGGTGGCCGCGTGCGCGATCATCGCGCTGGCGATCTGCGGCAACATCGCCGCCCGCCTGATTCCCAAGGTCGATGCCGGCGACCCGGACCTGAAGATCAACTGGAACCCGCTGCCGGAATCGCTGGCGGTGCTGCGCATGGCGCGCCAGCAGAAGGCGGTGCGCAATTCAATCCTGGGCGTGTCCTGGTTCTGGTTCGTCGGCACCGTGCTGACCTCGCAGCTGCCGGCCTATGCGGTGACCAACCTCGGCGGCGAACCAACCCTGTACATCTTTGCGCTGGCCCTGTTCTCGGTCGGCACCGGCGTCGGCTCGCTGCTGTGCGAAAAGCTGTCGGCACGCACGGTGGAAATCGGTCTGGTGCCGTTGGGCGCGTTCGGCATGACCGCGTTCCTGCTCGACCTGTACTTCGCGCGCAGCGGCGAGGCGACGGTGCACGGGTTGACCATCGGCACCTTCCTGCAGCAGTCCGGTAGCATCCGCATCGTCATCGACCTGATCGGCATCGGCCTGTTCACCGGTATCTTCGTGGTGCCATTGTTCGCGCTGATCCAGAGCCGCACGCCGAAGGCGCAGATGTCGCGCGTGTTCGCGGCGCTGAACATCCAGAATTCCGGCTTCATCGTCGGCGCAGCCCTGTTGTCGCTGGCCGCGCACAAGCTGCTGCACTGGAGCATCCCGCAGCAGTTCCTGGCGCTGGCCATCGCCAACGCGCTGGTGGCGATCTACATCTTCACCATCGTTCCCGAATTCCTGATGCGCTTCCTCAGCTGGCTGATGGTGCGCACCCTGTACCGGCTGCGCCCGCACGGCATCGAAGCCAACGTGCCCGACGAAGGTGCCGCGCTGCTGGTCTGCAACCATGTCAGCTACATGGACGCACTGATCCTGTCGGCGACGATTCCGCGTCCGGTGCGCTTCGTCATGTACTACAGGATCTTCAACATCCCGGTGATGCGCTGGATCTTCCGTACCGCCAAGGCGATCCCGATCGCCGGTGCGCGCGAAGACCCGGCGCTGATGCAACGCGCGTTCGATGACATCGACGCCGCGTTGGCCGAAGGCGAGCTGGTCTGCATCTTCCCGGAAGGCGCACTGACCAGGGATGGTGCAATCGCCCCGTTCAAGTCCGGCGTCGAGAAGATCCTCGAACGGCGGCCGGTGCCGGTGGTGCCGATGGCCCTGCGCGGCATGTGGTCGAGCATGTGGAGCCGGCGCGACAGCCGCCTCGGCCGCATGCGGGTGCCGCGCCGTTTCCGAGCCACCGTCGAGGTAGTGGCGGCACCGTCCATGGACGGCCACACCACCAACGCCCAGGCGCTGGAAGCCCAGGTGCGGGCCCTGCGCGGCGATCACGCCTGACAGAATCGGACTGACAGGCAGGCCCGGCAACCTCCCCCGCATACGCCACCGTCCAGTGGCGAACACGACATGTCGTGCGTGTAAACGCATACATGCAACGCCGGTTGCGGTAGATTACGCACCCACAGGGGGGAGGTTCGGCCGATTCACCAAGGCCGGCCACCAAGGAATGGAGTCTCGCTTTGAATCAACCACCACCGCTCAGCCGTCCGGTCTACATCCCCAACCATCTGGTCTGGGCGATCTTGACGACGCTGTTCTGCTGCCTGCCGTTGGGCGTGGTGTCGATCGTCTATGCCTCCCAGGTCGATGGCCGCCGCGCGGCTGGCGATCTGCCGGGGGCCTACAGCGCGTCGCGCAAGGCGGGCTGGTGGGCGGTGGCTTCGGCCGTGGCCCTGCCGGTCCTGTTGCTGTTGTGGCTCGGGCTGTTCGGCGGCTTGGCCGTACTGGGCGCTCTTTCCGACCAATGATTCACCACCACCACCCATCAAGGAGCTTGAACCCATGAATACCGCTACTCCGCAGGTCCCGAACAACCTGGTCTGGGCCATCCTGACCACCCTGTTCTGCTGCCTGCCGGCCGGCATCGTGTCGATCGTCTACGCCGCACAGGTCAACGGCAAGCTGGCCGCTGGCGACATCGCCGGCGCCCAGGACTCCGCCGCCAAGGCCAAGAAGTGGGCCATCTGGTCGGCCATTGCCTGGGCCGTGCTGGTCGTGCTGTACGTGCTGTTCTTCGTCGTGCTCGGCGGCATGGGCGCGATGAGCAACAGCGGCTACTGATACGCCTGGACGGATCCGGCGCCTGCGCCGGATCCGTTGTTGCATGTCCGCGCTTCCCGCTCGTTCCCGACTCGCCCGCTGGGCGCCGCTGCTGGCTTCCGCCGGCTTGGCCGTGGGTGCCACGGTGGTGCTGCGCAACGTCAATCCGTATGTCGCCGGCAATCCACTGCCGAGCTGCCCGCTGTACGCCCTGACCGGCCTGTACTGCCCGGGCTGTGGCAGCACGCGCTGCCTGTACTCCCTGGTCCACTTCGACCTGCCCGGCGCGATGGCGATGAACCCGCTGCTGGTCATCAGCCTGCCGTTCCTGTTGCTGATGCTGCTGAACATCGCCGGCATCCGCCCACGCGTGCTCGACCCGCTGATGCGGTTGCTGGCCAATCCTGTGTTCTGGCTCTGGGTGCTGCCCGGGTATGCGCTGCTGCGCAACCTGCCGTGGGCACCGTTCACTGCACTGGCACCGATCTAGGTTTCCAGCCAACGGCGCAGCCCCTCGTGGTGGGCGGCGTTTGAAGGCAGAAGCCTTGGGGTTGGCCGGGCGGGATGGGTTTGCGGGGGACGCCGTGAATCCGTCCGTGGAGGCTTGGCCGCGGCATCCATGCCGCGGACACCCCCCGCAAACCCATCCCGCCCGGCCACGGACAGTTTCCGTGTGCGTCCACCACGGAAAAGAAAGAGAAGATCAAAAGCAGAAGCGGATCGCTTCGCTACGCTCGCTCGGAGCCAAGCATGGCTCGGCTCTGGAGAACGTCCGTGCGCGGAAAACTGTCGAAGGCGGGGTGGGTTGGATGGCGGGGGTGTGAGCCGCATGGGCCCGAGGCATGCCTCGGGCGGGTTGGGCAGGACGCCCAACCCGGGTCTTGCCGTGTGCGCAGGACAGCGCACACGAGCAAGCGGCGACCAAGCCTCCATGGACGGATTCACGGCGTCCCCCGCCATCCGCCCCACCCCGCCAACCCGCAGCAATCCAGCTGTTGCTGTTGCTCTGTTGCCTCTGCAGGTGCAGGGCTGCAAGCCCTGCAAAGCAACTACGTCACCCAGCCTGCAATCACCAGCAGGGCGAGGATCGCCAGCCACAGCAGCAGCATCCGCCACACCAGGCTCATCGCATCACGCAGGTCCGGCAACCGCTGCCACACCGGCAACAGCCCCGCCTCGGTGTAGTCGTGCGCGTCCTCGCGCAGTTCGGCGTTGACGCTGGCCCGCGCCACCGCACCCAGGAACCCGGTGTTGCCGGTCAGGCGCTCGCCATGGGCCTGGCGCCACGCCTTCCACGCCGTATCGAAGTTGCCCACCAGCGCCATCGAGAACGCCATCAGCTGTGCCACCGGCCACTCGATCCAGCCCAGCAGCCGCTGCGCCAGCGCCAGCGGCTCGACCGGCACGCGGGCACGCATCGGGCTTTCCGCCATCAGCGCCAGCAGCCGGTAACCGAGCGCGCCAGCCGGGCCCAGCAACAGGAACCAGAACAGCACCGCGAACCAGCGCCGCAGTGCGTTGAGCACCGTCGCCTCGACCAGCGACGGAATGTCCTCGCGCAGGCTGCCGCCGGCCGACTGCAGGTTGCGCACTGCAGCCTGCCGCGTCGCCGCATCATCGGCATCGATGATGGCCTCGATATCGCGGTCCAGGTCACGCGGGCCCCAGCACCAGGCCAGCACCGCCACGCCCAGCAGCAGCGACGGCAGGCCGAACAGCACCCCGCGCAACAGCCACGCCAGCAGCGCCATCAGCAACAGCGGCGGCAGCAGGGCCAAGGCAACGCCGGCCGGTCCCTGCCAGGCCTTGCCACCACGCGCATCCAGCCAGCCCAGCCAACGCCGGAAACCGTCGAAACGGCGCAGCGAGGCAGCAGCGGCCGGAGCAACATGGCCCAGGGCCAGTGCCACCAGCACGGCGGCCAGAGTGGTGAACATGGCAGGTCTCCCTACGAAACAGAACGCTCGGCGCCGCTACCTTACCTGTCGCAGCAGCGCCCTCAGCGGTGAACCGGACTGTAACCCGTGCCGTGTTCAGGTGGCGGCAATGCAATCACCCCAGCCGGCCCGCCTCAGCCCTTCTGCTGCCGGTACCAATGCTCGATCAGGCCGCGCGAAATCGAGATCGGCGGCGACAGGCGGATGCCCTGGCCATCGTCCTCCACATCGCGCGCCAGCGCTGCGCCGACCTCGTCGGCACTGAACCAGCGCGCGTCTTCCAGCTCACCGTCCACGGTCGGCAGGTCATCCTGCGCCTGTGCGCGAAAGCCAACCATCAGCGCACCCGGGAATGGCCAGGGCTGCGAACCGAGGTACTGGCAGGCCGTCACCCGCACTTTGCTCTCCTCGTGGACTTCGCGCACCACGGTCTGCTCGAAGGTCTCGCCCGGTTCGACGAAGCCGGCCAGCACCGAGTAGCGACGTGGCGCCCAGTTTGACTGGCGGCCGAGCAGCAGGCGGCCCTGGTTTTCAACCGCCACGATCACAGCGGGGTCGACACGCGGATAGTGCTCGGTGGAACACTGCGCGCAACGCCCCACGAAGCCGCCACGGGCAAACGCTACGGTACCACCACATACCCCGCAGAAACGGGTGCGCGAGTGCCAGTAGGACATGCCACGTGCGTAGCTGAAAGCGGTCGCATCAGCCACCGACCACAGCAGGGCGGCCTGGCGCAGGTCGAGGCGACGTGGTGCGCTGACGGTGACGCTGGCGGCTTCAACCGAGAACCACGCTTGTTCCCCGCGCAGGCCGAGGAAGATCGCGGAGCCGGGACCGCCGCCGATGTCGGCGCCGGTCAGCGCCAGCGGCTGGTCGTCATCGCCGGTGAAGGCGCTGCCGTCCTGATCGAGCACCAGAATGTGCGCGCCCGGCCACAGGCGCGCCAGTGCATCGGCATCTTCGCGCAGGGCATCGGCGCGCTCCAGCGGTTCGCCCACGAAGGCGAAACCGGAAAGCGGCGAAGGAGTATTGGGCATCCTGCAAGCGTGCCGCCAATCGATGCGGGTGGCAAGCCGCGGGCTTTGCCGAAGCCGTCTGTGGGTGTGGAGCTTGCTCCACACACCTTGTCGCGCGGGACGCAGGCCCCGCGCCCCGCCTACATGCTGAAACTGCTGCCGCAGCCGCAGGTGGTCTTTGCGTTCGGGTTGCGGATCACGAACTGTGCACCGGTCAGGCTCTCGGTGTAGTCCACCTCGGCGCCCATCAGGTACTGCAGGCTCAACGGGTCGACCAGCAGGGTCACCCCGCTGGTCTGTACCGCCAGATCGTCCTCGGCACGGTTCTCGTCGAACTCGAACCCGTACTGGAAGCCCGAACAGCCACCACCTTCGATGTACACGCGCAGGGCCAGGTCGGGGTTGCCCTCTTCCTGGATCAGGGATTTGACCTTGGCGGCCGCCGACTCGGTGAAGTTCAGCGGGCGCTCCAGCGACTGGTAATCGGGCGCGGCGGCCGGGGTGGCGCCGGGCAGGGAGACTAGCGTGCTCATGGTGTCAGCATGGGGGTGCCGACGATGGCTTTCAAGCCATCGCCTCGGCCAGCTTGCGGCGCGCGGCGGTGTCACCCTTGCCGCCATTGGCCTCATCAGCTTCCGGGGCCGGCAGGGCGGCCATCGGGGCGCTGGCATGGATCAGGCGGCCGTTCAGCTGGGCGCCCGCATTCATCTCCACCACCTGGTAATGGACGTTGCCGTTGACCCGCGCGCTCGGGGTCAGTTCGACTTTCTCGCTGGCGTGCACGTCGCCGTCCAGGCGGCCACTGATGACCACCACCTGGGCACGGATCTCGCCCTCGATCACGCCATGCTCGGCGACCGTCAGGGTCGCGCCACTGGCGCCTTCGGCGGCGATCACCTTGCCATGGATGCGGCCTTCCACGTACAGGCCACCACTGAATTCCACATCACCGCGGATCACCACCTGGTTGCCGATCAGGGCATCCACCACCAGCTGGCCTTCACGGTTGGATTTGCTGCTTCCGAACATCTGCCTACTCCCCTTTGCTGGCCGGCGCACCGGCCTGTTTCCAGTCGAATACCTGGGTGGTACCCCCCGTACCACTCCCCAATGTCACCCGCACGCGTTGCGGGGTGAAGTCAGCCGGCAGCATCACGCTGCCGGTGAGCTGCTGGAAGTACCGGAACGAGTAATCCTGTCCCGGTACCTTGCTGCGCTGGTGCAGATCATCCCAGCTGATCGTGGCCAGCTTGCCGTTCTTGACGCCTTCCACGGTGAAGCGCATCTGCCCCTGGCTGATGGCGCCGCGGTTGAGGTTCTGGGTCAGCACCGCGGTGTACTGCCAGGTGCCGGCCGCTTCCGGGCTGAACTCGATCGAATGGGTGTTCAGGCCCTTGCGCTGGCTGGTCGAACCCACCAGGCGCTCATAGAAGGCAACGTCGGCACGCAGGCCGGCGATTTCCTCATCGCGCTCGGCCAGCGAGGACTGCACCTCGGTATTGGCGGCGCGGCTGATGCGGTCGGAGGCTTCCAGCGTGGCCTGCTTCTGGCGCAGTTCGGTCAGCTGCGCCTGCAGCGTCTCGGCACGCTTCTCGGCGGCCTGCAGGCGCTGGCCCTGCGCATCGCGCGGGGTGGCCATCCAGCAGCCGCCGAGCACCGCCAGCACCAGGCTGAGCAGCCAGATGCCGCCGATCACCAGCAGGCGGCGGCGGTCGGCCGGCGGTTGCGGCGCGCCGGGCAGGCGGACCTGCACGCGCATGGGAGGACGGTTGGTCATGGGTGGATTCCGGGGCATCGCGAGGGCGACACCGGTACGGCCCCTGTGGCAAACGACGGGCTAGTGTATGACAGGACGGGTGGGTTTCCTGCGCAGTGGCGAGCCACGGTCTGTGGCGTTCAGGCATGCCATCGTCGATAGTGTGGTCCCCTGCACAGTTCCGTCGCCGGAGCATCGCCATGACCGAAGCCCACCTGTTCGTGATCGGCATCCTGCTGGCCTGGCTGGCCGGCATCCGCGTCTACCTCACCGTGTTCGGTGTCGGCCTGGCCGGCCTGCTCGGCTGGGTCGACCTGCCACCGGCCCTGCAGGCCACTGAATCGTGGTGGGTGCTGGGCACTTCGGCGGCGCTGGCGGTGACCGAATTCTTCGCCGACAAGATTCCCGGCGTCGACTCGGCGTGGGATCTGGTGCAGACCCTGGCACGTGTACCCGCAGGTGCCTTCCTTGCCGCAGCCACGCTGTCGCCGGATGGGCAGCTGGGCACCGGCGCACTTGCTGCCGGTGCAGGTGTCGCGCTGGCCAGCCACGGCCTGAAGGCAGGCACCCGCGCCCTGCTCAATACCTCGCCCGAGCCTGCCAGCAACTGGGTGGCCTCCGCCGCCGAGGACACCGTGGTGGTCGGTGGCCTGGCCCTGGCCCTGGCACACCCGTGGATCGCGCTGATCGTGGTGCTGGCCTGCAGCCTGGCGGGCGCGCTGCTGGTGTGGCTGGTCTGGCGCACCTTGTGGAAGGGCGTGCGCTGGCTGGCACGCAGTGCGTCGCCCGACAGTCCACGCCAGCCCGGCACCGGTTGATCGCCGGGCTTGTCGCATAATGGACGCGAACACCAGGAGCACCGATGGCCGCAAACGAATCCCCCGCGGGCGCCCGCCCGGGACGCGCTGAAACCCCTCCGGCCGATCATTGGCAACGCTGGACCGCTGAACCGGCGAGCGCCGTCGCCGCAGCGCCGGCAGCGGTTCCGCCGCTGGCCGCCTCCGACGCACCCGCATCGATCGGCAGCGCACCGCCGCCGCTGCCCGGCCCATCCCTGCTGGCCGAGGCCGGCGGCAATGACCCGGCACCGCTGCACTCCGATTCGCCCTACCGCGTGCTGATCGTCGAGGATGATCGCGCCCAGGCACTGTTCGCACAGAGCGTGCTGCATGGCGCCGGCATGCAGGCGATCGTGCACAGCGATGCCGACGGTGCGCTGCAGGCGATCAAGGAACATCGCCCTGACCTGATCCTGATGGACCTGCACCTGCCCGGTCTGGACGGCATGCGCCTGACCGCGCTGATCCGCCAGCAGCCCGGCCTGCAGCTGCTGCCCATCGTGTTCCTCAGCGGCGACCCGGACCCGGAACGCCAGTTCGAGGTGCTCGACAGTGGCGCCGACGACTACCTGAGCAAGCCGATCCGCCCGCGCCACCTGATCGCCGCCGTGGCCAACCGCATCCGCCGCGCGCGGGCGCAGGCCGCAACCCTGCCCGGCGTATCCGGCACCCCGGCCACCAGCAATCCGGAAACCGGGCTGCCGACGCGGCATCACGTGCTGCAGCAGCTCAACGCCGCGCTCGCCCACCGCGACCAGGGCGGCGTGCTGTTCGTCGAGATATCCAGCGCGCTGGGCCTGCGCGAGCGCTATGGCTATGCCGCCTTCGAGCGCCTGATGGTGCAGGCCGGGCAACGCCTGGCAGAAGCCGGCCACCCGCACCTGCTGGCGCGCCTGAACGACAACAGCTTCCTGCTGCTTGCGCGCAATGTCAGCGAGGACAGCCTGGAAGGCATTGCCGCTGCGCTGCGCGAGCAGTTGTCGGCGCGGGCCTTCGTGATCCGCGATGACGAATCGGTGCATCTGCGGGGCGTGGTCGGCTATGCACCGCTGTCGCCGGGCTTCGACGATGCCAACAGCGCGCTGGAGGCAGTCGAGCGCACCACCCTGCAGGCACGGTTGCTCAGCGCCGGCGTGGCCGGCCACGTGCACCGCGACGTGACCAGCGAGCAGGAACACCTGGCACTGCTGGAAGGCCAGCTTGAGCTGGCCTACCAGCCGATCGTCGCCGTCGCCGGCGGCAACACCGCGCAGTACCAGCTGCTGCTGCGCCTTCGCCAAGCCGACGGTACGCTGCTGGCGGCAGGCCAGGTGATTCCGGCCGCAGAGGCTGCCGGGCGCATCGCCGATCTCGACCAGCAGGTCATGGACCACGCACTGGGCCTTCTCGACCTTTACCGGCACGCGACGCAACCACTGAACCTGTTCGTTTCGCAGTCGCTGCGCACCCTGCAACGCGATGCGTTCGCGGATTGGCTGCTGGAATCGCTGCAGCAGCGCGACCTGCCCGGCAGCGCGCTGGTGATCGACGTCCGCCTGCCCGACGCGCTGATCCATACCGTGCCGCTACAGCAGTTCTGCCAGCGCATGGCCGGCGCCGGCGTGCGCTTCTGCCTGAGCCAGTTCGAACCCGGGGGCGAAGCCGATGCGCTGCTGACCCAGCTGCCGTTGTCGTTCGTGCGCATGGCCGCGCGCTTCTCCAGCAGTCATTCCAATCCGGCCACGCGCGAAGAGCTGCGCCGGGCAATCGAGCGGGCGCACGCCGCCGGGCAGCAGATCATCGGCCAGCAGATCGAAGATCCGCAGGCCGCCGCCGCGATGTGGGTGGGCGGTGTCGACTACATCCAGGGCAACATGGTGCAGTCGGCCGGCAGCGATCTGAACTTCGACTTCCACAACGCGGTGCTCTGACGTGCCGATGTGGGTCGCGCTGCTGGCTGCCCTTGCTGCGGCCTCCATCACCGCGCTGCTGTTGGGCCTGCGGCTGCGCGCGCGCAACCGGGCACTGGCCCAGCTGCAACGCGAGCGCAGCCTGCTGGCCGCCGAACGTGACCAGCTGCGCCGCACCACCGAACGACAGGGGCAGCTGGAACAGCAGCTGCTGCAGGCCAAGCAGGCCGCCGAGGCGGCGGTGCTGGCCAAGGGTGAGTTCCTGGCCACGATGAGCCACGAGATCCGTACGCCGCTCAATGGCATCCTGCCGATGCTGGAGCTGATCGCACGCGGCCCGCTGGGCGAGGACCAGCGGCAGATGCTGGCCACCGCCTCGGCCAGCTCGCAGCAGCTGCTGCGCATCGTCGACGACATCCTCGACTACTCGCGGCTGGAAGCACAGGCGCTGGAACTGGAGATCACCAGCTTCAACCTGCGCGACCTGCTCGATGGCGTGGTGCAGCTGATGCAGCGCGCCGCCGACGCCAAGGGCCTGTCGCTGGGGCTGCAGCTGGACCCGTCGGTACGCCTGCCGGTGCGTGGCGACCCTGTACGACTGCGCCAGGTGTTGAGCAACCTGCTGGCCAACGCGATCAAGTTCACCGCGCGCGGCCAGGTACAGCTGCGCGTGCAGCGGCTGGGCGAAGGCGCGGCCCAGCACCAGCTGCGCTTCGAGATCATCGACACCGGCATCGGCATCGACGAGGCACTGCAGGCGCGCCTGTTCCAGTCCTTCAGCCAGGCCGATGCCTCAACGACCCGCATCTACGGTGGCACCGGCCTGGGCCTGGCGATCTGCAAGCGCATCATCGACCTGATGCACGGGCGCATCGGCGTGCAGTCCACGCCCGGCCAGGGCGCCACGTTCTGGTTCGAGATCCCGTTGTTGAAGGTGCCCGGCGACCTGCCGGCCATGGCGCGCACGCCAGACGCGCTGCTGCTGTTCAGTAGCGATGCCATCCTGCAGGCACGCATCGAGCGCATCGCGGCCCATCATGGACTGCTGGTGCACGCCCTGGCGCAGTTCGATGCCGTGGTCGAGCGCCTGCGCGCGGTGCGGAGGCCGGGGCAACCGGCACCGGCGTGGCTGCTGGTCGATGCACGTGCGCGCCGCATCGGTGAAGCGACGCTGCAACAGGCGTTGGCCGAACGTGGCGAAGACGACGGGCTGCAGGTGCTGTGGCTGCAGGACGATGCCCTTCCTCCACGCCCACGCCAGAGGCAGCTACCCTCGCATTTCGAAGACGCTGGGCTGCATGCACTGCTGGCTGCACCGGTTGCGCATGCGCGCCCTGCCGCGCTGCTGGCCAACGCCGGACAGGGCCAGCCCACGCCCACGCTGCCACCGCTGCACCTGCGCGTGCTGCTGGTGGAGGACAACACGGTCAACCGCATGGTGGCCGAGCAGCTGCTGCGCGTGTTCCAGTGCGAAGTGCGCAACGCCGCCGATGGCGAGCAGGCGTTGCTTGCCCTGCGCGAAGGCGACGTGGATGTGGTGCTGATGGATTGCCAGATGCCGGTGCTGGACGGCTATGCCGCCACCCGCCGCTGGCGCGCCGAGGAAGTGGAAAACGGGCGCCCGCGCCTGCCGATCATCGCGATGACCGCCAATGCCATGGCCGGTGACCGCGAGCGCTGCCTGCAGGCCGGCATGGACGACTATCTGTCCAAGCCGATTGCACGCGACACCCTGCATGCGCTGCTGCAGCGCTGGGGCGGCGGCAAAGCCGCATCACCTGCACGGCCTTCGATAGAGCCGAGCCATGCCCGGCTGACGGCCGATAGCCGTCGCGCTCCATCAGCCGAGCATGGCTCGGCTCTGCAGGACGATGACAGCCGAGTCGGCTCCAAGCCGCAGCCGGTGCTGGACCGCGACGTGCTGGACGAACTGCATGCAGTGATCGGGGAGAGCGCCATCCAGATCGTCTCGGTGTTCCTGGAGGATGCGCCGGCAATGGTGCAGCAGCTGCAGCAGGCCGCGCAGAACGGCGACGAGCCTCGCCTGCAGGCCGTCGCGCACAGCCTCAAGTCATCCAGCGCGAACGTGGGCGCACTGTCGCTGTCGTCAGTCGCGCAGCGCATCGAGCACGAAGCCCGCAGCGGCAGCCTGCAGCGCCCCGCAGTAGCGGTGGCGCTGCTGGTTGCGGAATTCGCCCGAGCGCGCGTGGCACTGACGGGCTACCTGGCACAGCATCGCGCCGGCCAGGCCGGCTGACTCACTCTTCCAGCTTGCTCAGCAGGTACTTCGGTTCACCGATGCGCTCGATCAGGTCGAGCTGGGTTTCCAGCCAGTCGATGTGCTCTTCTTCCGAATCGAGGATCTTCACGAACAGCTGGCGGCTGACGTAGTCGCCGACCGAATCGGCATACGCCACGGCCTCGCGCAGGGTGACCACGCCATCGCGTTCCAGCGACAGGTCGCACTGCAGGATCTCGGTCGGGTTCTCACCAATGCGCAGCTTGCCCAGCGCCTGGAAGTTCGGCAGGCCTTCGAGGAACAGGATGCGGTCGGCGAGCATGTCGGCATGCTTCATCTCGTCGATCGATTCCTTGTACTCGTGTTCGGCCAGTTCCTTGATGCCCCAGTTCTTCAGCATCTTGGCATGCAGGAAGTACTGGTTGATCGCGGTCAGCTCGTTGTAGAGGACCTTGTTGAGGAATTCGATGACCTTGGTGTCGCCCTTCATGGGGATGCTCCTGCACGCTGAAAACGCAGGCACTTTAACGCCTTGCCTGCGGTCGTGAAGGAACGCGAATCGTGCGCATTGGCCTGTGCGGCCGCACGTGAAGAATGCGAAAGCGCGCCGTCAACGCGCCGCCAAGAGACGATCAGGCGACCTGGGCCAGACCCAATACCGGCAGCGGCAGATCGTGGGTGGCACGTGCCTTGGCCAGCAGATCGCCGGCCATGTCCAGGCAGGAACCGCAGGTAGCGCCACAGCCGGTACGCATGGTCAGTTCGGCCACCGTACTGACGCCATGGCTGGCGGCTTCGCGGATCTGGTGGTCGGTGACTCCGTTGCAGATGCAGACGTACACAGGCGTGAACCGGGCTGGCAGGCCAGAAGCGGCCTGTTGGCTATTCCAATGGAAACGAGAATGGTTGTCAATCAGAGACCTGAACCATTCTCGATACCGTTCAGCCCGTCAGCTGGCCGGGCCATCGCCCGTGGCCTTCTTCGGCCAGTAGCCGCGGGTCCGAGGGCGCTTGCGTGGGCGGTCGTGCCCGGCGGTATGGCCAGGCATCCAGGCTTCGGCGGCGCTCTTGGGCATGGCGGTAACCCCCTGCCCGGCCACCCCGCGGGCCAGCGGCGCCAGATGTCGCAACGCACGCGCATAGACGCCACGCTTGAACATCACCACATGCTCCACCGGGTACCAGAAGTCCACCCAGCGCCAGTGGTCGAACTCGGGCGAGTCGGTGTGGTCCAGCTTCACGTGGGATTCGTCGCCGGTCAGGCGCAGCAGGAACCAGACCTGCTTCTGGCCGATGCAGACCTGCCGCTCATTGCGGCGGATGGCCCGCGCCGGCAGCTTGTAGCGCAGCCAGCCGGGCGTCGCCCCGAGCACTTCCACATGCTCGGGCAGCAGGCCGGTCTCTTCCTGCAGTTCACGATACATGGCCTCGACAGGCGTCTCGTCGGTGTTCATGCCACCCTGCGGGAACTGCCAGCCGTCCCGGCGCACGCGTCGTGCCCAGAACACCTGGCCGTCCTGCCGCATCAGCACGATGCCGACGTTCGGTCGATAGCCGTCCGGATCGATCACGATGCGGACTCCTAAGAAAATCTACTGGCCGGGACTATCCCATGCCCTCTGTCGGCCCACAAGCACGACACAAAAGTGTTGACAGGGGCGGTACACATCCGCAGAATAGCGGGCTCACCAAGGCTATGTAGCTCAGCCGGTTAGAGCACAGCACTCATAATGCTGGGGTCGGTGGTTCGAGTCCACCCATAGCCACCACACTGAAAATCAAGTTGTTTTTCAGCGTGAAAAGTGAGAAAATAGTTGCACGTTTTGCCCCGTCGCCAAGCGGTAAGGCACCTGACTCTGACTCAGGCATTCGGTGGTTCGAATCCATCCGGGGCAGCCAAATTAAAAACAAAAGGCCAGATCGAAAGATCTGGCCTTTTGCTTTTCATCTGGTCGCGCATTCCACCTTGTCCCCGCGCCTGTCGGCACACCCCCTTGAACAACAAGGGGGCTCTTCTCCAGAAAGAACCCTGGGGTCGGATCCTTTTCCGCAGGGAAAGGCCCTGACCCCACCCTCCCGACACGCGAGACCACGGGTAGTGCCGGCCGCTGGCCGGCAACCAGGAAATCCATGACCCCGGAACGACAAAAGCCCGGCCGAAGCCGGGCTTTTGCTTTTCCATCCAGCGGGCTCCCGAAGGAGCCCAACCAGGCGCGGTAAATCAGCGCTTGGAGAACTGGGTGGCGCGGCGGGCCTTGTGCAGACCGACCTTCTTGCGCTCGACTTCACGGGCGTCACGGGTCATGAAGCCAGCCTTGCGCAGCTCGGACTTCAGGGTTTCGTCGTACTCGACCAGAGCACGGGCGATGCCCAGACGGATCGCACCGGCCTGGCCGGTGGTGCCGCCGCCAGCGGCGGTGACCAGGATGTCGAAGCTTTCGGTGTTCTTGGTCAGCTCGAGCGGCTGGCGCACGATCATGCGCGCGGTCTCACGACCGAAGAACTCGTCCAGCGGACGGCCATTGACGGTGATGTTGCCCGAACCCTTGCGCAGGAACACGCGAGCGGTGGAGGACTTGCGGCGGCCAGTGCCGTAGTTTTGAGTGATAGCCATGATTAGATATCCAGAACCTGCGGCTGCTGTGCGGCGTGCGGATGCTCAGTGCCAGCGTAGACCTTGAGCTTGCGGTACATCTGGCGACCCAGCGGGCCCTTCGGCAGCATGCCCTTGACGGCGATCTCGATCACGCGCTCCGGGTGGCGCTCCAGCGCCTGGGCCAGGGACTCGGTCTTCAGGTTGCCGATGTAACCGGTGAAACGGTGATACATCTTGTCCTGCAGCTTCTTGCCGGTGACGGCAATCTTTTCTGCATTGATGACGACCAGGTAGTCGCCGGTATCAACGTGCGGGGTGTAGACCGGCTTGTGCTTGCCACGCAGACGGCGGGCCAGCTCGGTGGCGAGACGGCCCAGGGTCTTGCCCTCGGCGTCGACGAGGTACCAGTCGCGCTGGACGGTCTCGTTCTTGGCAGTGAAAGTGCTCATGAAGAACTCTAGGTTAGGTCGGGCTCATTGCGGCGAAAGGCTCGCCGGAACTCTGCCACGCGTTGTGAAAAGGTGAAGCGTAAGAGGCGGGATTGTACTCATCCTGCCGCGGGAGCGCAACCCGTCCCCTGGGCCGGGTTGGCAGGGGCGCGGGGCCGGGCGAGAATCGGGGGGTCTTCCGCCCCACCGCGTACTGCCATGACCGTGCTCCGCCAGACCACTCCGCTGGACCACCTGCTGACCGAGGCGCAGCGCGCCCTGGACACAGTGTTCGGCAATCCGCCGGCGGCCCGCCCCTACCCCGCCACGGACACCGGCGAGCCCGGCATGGACAGCGCCGAGCGGCGCCATGCCGCAGGCCTGATGCGGATCAACCACGTCGGCGAGGTCTGCGCGCAGGGCCTGTACTTCGGCCAGGCCGCCGTGGCGCGCGACCCGGCCACGCGGGAGCACCTGCTGGAAGCGGCGCAGGAAGAAACCGACCACCTGGCCTGGTGCGCCACCCGGCTGGCCGAACTGGACAGCCGTCCGAGCCTGTTCAACCCGCTCTGGTACGCCGGCAGCTACACCATCGGCACCCTGGCCGGGCTGCGCGGCGACGGCTGGAACCTGGGCTTCGTGGTCGAGACCGAGCGCCAGGTGGAGGCCCACCTGGACGAGCACCTGGTCGACCTGCCGGCCGGCGACCTGCGCAGCCGCGCGGTCATCGCGGTGATGAAGGAAGACGAGGCCCGCCATGCGGACCACGCCGAGCAGGCCGGCGCTCGCCGCCTGCCGTTCCCGATCCCGGGCGTGATGGCACTGGCCTCCAGGGTGATGAAGACCATCGCCTACCGCATTTGAAGGGTCGCCCGCACCAACGGTGCGGGCCTACCAGGAGGTGCGGGGGGCGACGGTGGGGCCCGACCGTTGGTCGGGCCATCAATCAGTTCGGCGAGACCAGCTTCAGCCCGATCACACCAGCCACGATCAGGCCCACGCAGGCCAGGCGGGCCGGCGATGCGCTGTCGTTGAACAGGTAGATGCCCAGCACCGCCACGCCCATGGCACCGATACCGGTCCAGATCGCGTAGGCCGTGCCGACCGGGATGCTCTTCATCGCCTGGCTCATCAGGTACAGGCTGATCAGCGCGGATACCACCGTGGCAGCGGTGGGCAGGGGTTTGCTGAAGCCTTCGGAGTACTTCATTCCGAGGGCGAAACCGATCTCGAACAGGCCGGCCAGCAGCAGGTAGATCCAGGGCATGGGTGGGGGCTCCTTACCTTTTTTGAAAAAAACGAAACGGCCCGGTGTTTTCACACCGGGCCGTGGGTCGGTACATCACCGTGGAACTGTAACGCGTGCGGGGCACCGGTTCCACGGGGCGGGTCGTCCCGCCTGGGTGGCGATGCCTGCGGGCATCGCACATGGGGCTTACTCGGACAGGTTGCGGCCGTGGAACAGCTCTTCGATCTCGCGCTTGAGCAGCGCCTCGATCTTCATGCGTTCCTTGAACGACAGGTTCTTGGCCTTTTCCTCGAACAGGTACTGGTCCAGGTCGAAGTCCTTCAGGTGCATCTTCGTGTGGAAGATGTTTTCCTGATAGACGTTGACGTCGAACATCTCGTAACGCGACTTGATGTTCTTGGCCAGGAAGTTCTGGATCGAGTTGATCTTGTGGTCGATGAAGTGCTTCTTGCCCTTCACATCGCGGGTGAAGCCACGGACGCGGTAGTCCATGATCACGATGTCCGACTCAAGGCTCTCGATCAGGTAGTTCAGGGCCTTCAGCGGGGAAATGACGCCACAGGTGGCCACGTCGATGTCCGCGCGGAACGTCGCGATACCTTCCTGCGGATGGGTTTCCGGGTAGGTGTGGACAGTGATGTGGCTCTTGTCCATGTGCGCGACCACGGCGTCGGAGATCAGCTCCTTGCCGGCCAGCTTCTTGTCGATCACCGGCTCTTCGGAGATCAGGATGGTCACCGAGGCACCCTGCGGGTCGTAGTCCTGGCGGGCCACGTTCAGGATGTTGGCGCCGATGATCTCGGCGACATCGGTCAAGATTTGAGTCAGCCTGTCGGCGTTGTACTCTTCATCGATGTATTCAATGTAACGCTGACGCTCCTCTTCGGTGCGCGCGTAACACACGTCATAGATGTTGAAGCTCAGCGCCTTGGTGAGGTTGTTGAAACCCTGCAGCCTCAGGCGAGGCAACGGCTTGACCACGGCGGTCGATTCCTGTGTAAGAAGGGAAAGGGGGAATTATGGGGCAAACTGCCCCCGGGGGGAACGTGAAGACGCAAGAGTTCTGGCACACTGTTTGCCCTTAACAATTGCGCTGGTTAAGCTCCGCTATCGACCCCGTGAATCCGTTCATGCGCAGAGGGAGCGCCCCTATCGTGTCAACCGTGCGCCTAGCTAGCAGTCCACTGGCCTTGGATATCGCCACCATCGATCGTTTCCTGGCGCACAGCCACCGGCGGCGATATCCCACCCGTACCGACGTCTTCCGACCCGGTGACCCGGCGGGAACCCTGTACTACGTTGTCAGCGGCTCGGTTTCAATCATGGCCGAGGAAGATGACGATCGAGAGCTTGTGCTGGGCTACTTCGGTGCCGGCGAGTTCGTTGGCGAAATGGGCCTGTTCGTCGAATCGGACCGCCGCGAGGTGATCCTGCGGACCCGTACCGCCTGCGAACTGGCCGAAATCAGCTACGAGCGCCTGCACCAGCTGTTCCTCGGCCCGCTGTCGGCCGACGCCCCGCGCCTGCTGTATGCGCTGGGCCAGCAGATTTCCAAGCGCCTGCTCGATACCAGCCGCAAGGCCAGTCGCCTGGCATTCCTGGATGTTACCGATCGGATCGTGCGCACACTGCACGATCTGGCGCAGGAACCAGAAGCGATGAGCCATCCGCAGGGCAGCCAGCTGCGCGTGTCACGCCAGGAACTGGCGCGCCTGGTCGGCTGCTCGCGCGAAATGGCCGGCCGCGTGCTGAAGAAGCTGCAGACCGACGGCCTGCTGCATGCCCGCGGCAAGACCGTGGTGCTGTACGGCACCCGTTGACCGTTGAGCACCCGGTGGGTGCGGACCTTGGTCCGCACTCCTTCGCGCGCTAGGCTCGTTGCATGGAACTGAGCAGCGAATTCTGGTGGTTCATCCTCATCGGCCTTGGCGCGCAGCTGGTTGACGGCGCACTGGGCATGGCCTTCGGCCTGGTGTCCTCGTCGGTGATGCTGAGCATGGGCCTGCCACCGGCGCAGGTCAGCGCCAGCATCCACACCGCTGAAGTGTTCACCACCGGCGCCTCGGGCGTGTCGCACCTCGCCGCCGGGAATGTCGATAAACGCCTGTTCCTGCGGCTGGCCCTGCCCGGTGCGGTGGGCGGCGCCCTGGGCGCGTACGTGCTCACCCAGATCCCCGGCGACATCATCCGCCCCCTCATCTACCTGTACCTGCTGGTGCTGGCGATCATCATCCTGGCGCGCGCCGCGGGGCGCTGGATGCCCAAGGGCGAGATCCGCCGGGTACCGGTGCTGGGCTTCTTCGCGGGCCTGCTGGACGCCAGCGGCGGTGGCGGCTGGGGACCGATCGCCACGTCCACCCTGCTCGCCCGTGGCGGCCAGGCGCGCACCACCATCGGTACGGTCAACGCGGCCGAGTTCGTGGTCACGTTGACGGTGTCAGCGACCTTCCTGTTGTCGATGGGCGTGCAGCACCTGCAGATCGTCGCCGGCCTGCTGATCGGCGGCATGATGGCCGCGCCGGTGGCGGCGATCCTGGTCAAGCGGGTGAAGGAGCGCTGGGTGCTGGTGGCCGTGGGCGTGCTGGTGCTGGGGATCAGCCTGTTCCAGATCGGCCATGCGGTGTACGGGTACCTGGGGCATTGAGCGTTTGCCGGCCAGCGGCCGGCACTACCGGGACGGAGGAGGGTAGTGCCGGCCGCTGGCCGGCAGATCCGTCATCGTGCGATGGGGTCAGGCCCCGGACGGGATCCGGCCCCGGGCTACGCCTTGTCGCCGCCGCGGTCCACGCAGCCCCAGTTGAGGATGCGGGTGCCGGCCGGCAGCACGCGGCGGAAGAAGTCCACCCTGGATCGCTTCGGGTTCACCACCACCGGCGCCTTGGCGGCCAGCAGCAACGGCAGGTCGGCGGTGCTGTCGGAGTAGGCGATGTCGATATTGCCGTAGCCGCGCTCGCGCAGCATGCGCATCTTTTCTTCGTTGTGGCAATGGCGGGTCGGGCCGACGCCGCCCAGTCGCGGGCCGACCTCGGTGCCGATCACCGGCACGTCCTGGTGGGCAACGAACGCCAGGATGGCGCGGGCCAGTTCCGGCGGCGCGCCGGTGGCGACCACTACACGGTCGCCCTTGGCACGGTGCGCGGCGAACACCTCCAGCGCCTGTGGCAGCAGCTTGGCGCGCATCTGCGCCTCGTTGCGCAGCACGTAGGCATCGATCACCTTGTTGAAATCGCGCGCACGGTGCAGGCCGAAGCTGCCGATCCACACGTAGACCGAAATACCCGTTCGGCGGGTCGGCAGCATCGCCACCAACGGCCCGGCGATCGGCGTGACCAGCAGCGCGGCCAGCATGCGCAGCGGGTTGCGCTTGATCAGCGAGGCGAACAGATGGGTGCCCGAATCGCCGTCGTAGAGGGTGTGGTCGAAATCGAAGACCACCAGCGGCGCATCGTCGCGCGGCGTCGGATAGTGCGTTGTCATGCCGCGAAGAATAGCTGACGCAGGCCCTCGCCCGGCTCTTCCACGCGCATGAAGGCCTCGCCGACCAGGAATGCATGGATGCCGGCATCGCGCATCAGCGCGACGTCCTGCGGGCTGAGGATGCCACTCTCGGTGACCAGCAGGCGGTCACGCGGCACCGCCTGCTGCATGTCCAGCGTGGTCTGCAGCGACACCTCGAAGGTGCGCAGGTTGCGGTTGTTGATGCCGATCATCGGCGCCGGCACCTGCAGCGCGCGCTCCAGTTCGTCGATGTCATGCACTTCCACCAGCACGTCCATGCCCAGCGACAGCGCCAGCTCGGACAACGTGGCCAGCTGGGTATCGTCCAGCGCGGCGACGATCAGCAGGATGCAGTCGGCGCCCAGCACGCGCGCCTCGTACACCTGGTAGGCGTCGATGACGAAATCCTTGCGCAGCACCGGCAGCGTGCAGGCTTCGCGGGCCTGCTGCAGATAGGCGTCGGCGCCCTGGAAGAAGTCCACGTCGGTCAGCACCGACAGGCAGCTGGCGCCACCGAACTCGTAGCTGACGGCGATGTCGGCGGGGCGGAAATCCGGGCGGATCACGCCCTTGGAGGGGCTGGCCTTCTTCACCTCGGCAATCACCGCCGGGTCGCCATTGGCCACCGCCGCCTGCAGCGCGCGCACGAAGCCACGTACCGGCGGGGCGCTGGCCACGGCGGCCTGCAGCTCCTCGAGCGGGCGCTGGGCGCGGCGCTGGGCCACTTCTTCGGCCTTGCGGGCCAGGATCGTCTGCAGGATGTCGCTCATCGTCTTCGGGTCGGTGCGGGGGGCGGTGAGGACGGCCATTATCGGCCATCGAGAGGGTGAGGCTGAACCGCGCGCTCAGGCAACCAGCGCGCGGGTGGTCTCCACATACTGCTGCAGGCGCTGGCGGGCGCTGCCATTGGCGATGGCGGCACGGGCGCGGGCCAGGCCGTCTCCGATGTCGCTGGCCACACCAGCCACGTACAGGGCGGCACCGGCATTCAGCGCGACGATGTCCAGCGCCGGGCCCGGCTCGTTGTCGAGCACGGCGCGCAGCATCTGGATGGACTGTTCCGGACCGTCCACGCGCAGGTTGCGGCTGGCCGACATGGCGATGCCGAAGTCCTCCGGGTGGATCTCGTACTCGCGCACCTTGCCGTCGCGCAGTTCGCCGACCAGGGTGCCGGCGCCCAGCGAGATCTCGTCCATGTTGTCACGGCCCCAGACCACCATCGCGCGCTCGGTACCCAGTTCGCGCAGCACGCGCGCCTGGATGCCGACCAGATCGGGATGGAACACGCCCATCAGTACCGACGGTGCACTGGCCGGGTTGGTCAGCGGGCCGAGGATGTTGAAGATGGTGCGCACGCCCATCTCGCGGCGCACCGGCGCGACGACCTTCATCGACGGGTGATGGATCGGCGCGAACATGAAGCCGATGCCGGTCCGGTCGATGGCCGCGGCCACCTGGTCAGGCTGCAGCTCGATCACCGCGCCCAGCGCTTCCAGCGCATCGGCACTGCCGGACTTGGACGACACGCTGCGGTTGCCATGCTTGGCCACGCGCGCGCCTGCAGCAGCAGCGACGAACATCGCGCAGGTGGAGATGTTGAAGGTGTGCGAGCCATCGCCACCGGTGCCAACGATGTCAACCAGGTTGGAGGTATCGGCCACCGGCACTGGCCGGGCGAATTCACGCATCACGGTGGCCGCGGCGGCGATTTCGTCCACGGTCTCCTTCTTCACGCGCAGCCCGGTGAGGATGGCGGCGGTCATCATCGGCGAGACATCGCCGCGCATGATCTGCCGCATCAGGTCGACCATTTCGTCGAAGAAGATTTCGCGGTGTTCGATGGTGCGATGCAGGGCTTCCTGGGGGGAGAAGCTCATGGGAATGCTCCTTGGATCAGGCCGCCGGGCGCTGCAGGAAATTGCGCAGCAGGGCGTGGCCGTGTTCGGTGAGGATGGACTCGGGGTGGAACTGCACGCCTTCCACCGGGAACTGGCGGTGGCGCAGGCCCATGATCTCTTCGATCGAGCCGTCGTCGTTCTCGGTCCAGGCAGTCACTTCCAGGCAGTCCGGCAGACTGTTCTTGTCCACCACCAGCGAGTGGTAGCGGGTGGCTTGGTAGCGGTCCGGCAGGCCAGCGAACACGCCCTTGCCTTCATGGCGGATCGGCGAGGTCTTGCCGTGCATGATGTTGCCGGCACGGATGACCGTACCGCCGTAGACCTGGCCGATGCCCTGGTGGCCCAGGCACACGCCGAGGATCGGCGTGGTCGGGCCCAGGCGCTCGATCAGTTCCAGCGACACGCCCGCTTCGTTGGGCGTGCACGGGCCGGGCGAGATGACGATGCGCTCGGGCTTCTGCGCGGCGATCTCGTCCACGCTCATCGCATCGTTGCGCACCACCTTCACCTCGGCGCCCAGCGTCTGCAGGTACTGCACGAGGTTGTAGGTGAAGCTGTCGTAGTTGTCGATCATCCACAACATGGTCAGGTTCCGTCGCTTATCAGGAAAATGGCGTATACGTTTTCGGTGTAGGTGATGGGGCCGGCTTCCACCGACTCGCGCAGGCGCGAGCCCGTGGTCTCGATGCTGTTCATCGGTGCCTCGGGCGCGGGCGGCGAGGGCGGCGTCACCAGATCCCCACTGCTGGGCCAATTGCCCGCCTGCACGCCATAGGCGAAGTTCGGCGCCACATCGGAGATGCTGTACAGCCCGCGCAGCTGGGTGCCGTAGGCCTTGGCCAGGCCCTGCGCAGACTGGCGGGTCTGGGCCGCCGCCTCGCCCTTGAGTTCGCGGCGCAGCGCCACTTCGCCCGAGTACATCGGCGCCACGCTGCTGACCTGCAGGTTCTCGTTGGCCTTCAGCGCCCCCAGCACGTCCTGCATCTGCTGGACGCTGGCGAAGCTGGCGCGCAGTTGGCGTGACACGCGGGTGCCGATGAAAACCTGCCGGTTCTGCTCATAGCGCGTGGCAGGACCGACCCGCAGGTTGTCCGCGCGCACGCTGCCTTCCACCGCCTTGTGCTGCTTGAACAGTGCCAGCACGCGGGCAACGTTGTCCTGCACGCGGCGGCGCGCGGCGTCGGCATCCATGTCGGTCTCTTCGATGTTCAACTGCAGGCCGAACCGGTCCGGCATCACCACGCGACGCGCCTCGCCCTTCACCAGCAGGTGCGGCTGCGACGGAATGGTATTGGCCTGCGCCCACGCAGACGGGGCCATCGTGGCCAGCAGTGACGACCACAGCAATGCGCTCAGCAGCTTCATGCAGTACTCCTTGTCTTGAACGGGAACAGCGGAACGACCACGGCGCGGCGCCGTGGCGAGGCAGGCTTACAGGCCCTTGGCGGCCTGGGCGACGGCGCGGAACAGCGCGCGGCCCTTGTTCATCGTCTCGTCCCATTCCTTGTCCGGGTCCGAGTCGTAGACGATGCCGGCGCCGGCCTGCACGTACAGGCGGCCGTCCTTGATCACCGCGGTGCGGATCGCGATCGCGGTATCGGCATCGCCGTGCCAGCCGATGTAGCCGATGCTGCCGGCGTAGACATTGCGCTTGATCGGTTCCAGCTCGCGGATCACTTCCAGCGCGCGGATCTTCGGCGCGCCGCTGACGGTGCCTGCCGGGAAGGTGGCGCGCAGCACGTCGGCGTAGCTCAGGCCCGGCTGCAGCTGCCCGGTCACTTCGCTGACGATGTGCATGACATGGCTGTAGCGCTCGATCACGAACTGCTCGCCCACTTCCACGGTGCCCGCCCTGGACACACGACCGGCATCGTTGCGGCCGAGGTCGATCAGCATCAGGTGCTCGGCGCGTTCCTTCGGGTCGGCCAGCAGCTCGGCTTCCAGCGCCAGGTCCTGCTCGGGCGTGGCGCCACGCGGGCGGGTGCCGGCGATCGGGCGCACGGTGACTTTGCCATCCTGAAGGCGCACCAGGATTTCCGGCGAGGAGCCGACCACCTGCAGGTCGCCGACATCCAGGAAATACATGTACGGCGACGGGTTCAGTGCACGCAGCGCGCGGTACACATCCACCGGCCGCGCCTTGAACTGCACGCTCAGGCGCTGGCTCAGCACCACCTGGAAGATGTCACCGGCGCGGATGTATTCCTTGCTGCGCTGGACCGCATCGACGAACCCTTCGCGGGTGAACCCGGAAACGAAATCGGATTCGTCCAGCACATCGCTGTTGAGCGGTGCGGGATAACCGGCGCCCGGTGCACGCAGCTTGGCAGTCAGCGCATCCAGGCGCGCCTGGGCCTGCTCGAAGGCGCCCTCGACCCGGGGGTCGGCGTGCACGATCAGGTACAGGCGGCCCTTGAGGTTGTCGAACACGGCCAGCTCGTTGGAATCCAGCAGCAGGATGTCCGGCGTGCCCAGCTCATCGCGGCCGGCCGGCGGGGCCAGGCGTGGTTCGATGTAGCCGATGCACTCGAAGCCGAACCAGCCGACCAGGCCACCGGTGAAGCCCGGCAGGCCTTCCAGCTTCGGCACCGAGTGGGCGCTGCGCAGCGCCTCGACTTCAGCGAACGGGTCGGCGACCTCGCGGGTGTCCGCCACCTGGCCGTCTTCTCGCACGGTCAGCGTGTGGCCGTGGAAGGCGTACACGCGGCGCGCCGGCAGGCCGATGATCGAGTAACGACCAAAGCGCTCGCCGCCTTCGACGGATTCAAACAGGTAGGTATTGGGGCCGTCGGCGAGCTTCAGATAGACCGAAAGCGGCGTGTCCAGGTCGGACAGCACTTCGCGGACGACGGGAATGTGGGTGTGGCCTTCAGCGGCCTGCTGCTGAAACTGAGCGTGCGAGTTCAAGACGACTTTCCTTCCGGGACACAGCGTTATGGGGGCGGACGACGGCAACGGGCCACCATCGCCACCAACGGCGTGCGGAAGAAAGGGTATGCGGGGTCGTCAGGCTGGACACCCCTTGACTGTATCGCAGCTTGGACGGCAGGGGAACCCTGGAAAACTGAACCACGGGACGGGCGGGGCCAGCCACGGAAACCGACGACGCGGACCGGTAGAGTCGACTGTTGGTCGACTTGCGCGCGTAGCGCGGGGTTTTACGCCGTCGGAACGAAGAGCAGTCGACTAACAGTCGACTCTACCTCCCTACCCACCCAGCAACGGGCAGCCGGCCGGAAGATGCATCCGTACCCTGCCCGGCACACACTCGATGCGGAACTGGCGGGCCTGTACCGGCTCGCCATCCAGATTGAGGGTCAGCGGGCGCTCGGATGCGATCTCCAGCCACGGCAGCCGCGCACGCGTGGCCAGCTGTTCCAGCGCAGCCTGGGTGCCCGACTTCAGCATCTGGCCGAGGGTGGCGGTGACCTCCCCTTCCAGTTCCGGAAGCACGGTCACATCCAGCAGCCCGTCGTCGATCAGGGCCTGCGGGCACAGCTGCTGACCACCGCCGGCCTGGCGGCCATTGCCGATGCCGAGCGCGATGAAGTCGCCTTCCCACGCGAAATCCGGGCCGGACAGGCGCGCGGTGATCGGCTCGATGCGGCCCAGCTTGGCGATGCCGGTGATCACATAGGCCAGCCCGCCCAGCATCTTCTTCAAGCCCGCATCAGTCTCCACCGTCACCTGCGTGCCGAAGCCACCGCTGGCGAGATTGGCGCACCACCATTGGGTGCCATCGGCGTCAACGCGCAACAGGTCAATAGCGTGCGGCGTCGCCTGCCCGATCAAGGCGAAGGCCTCCTTCGGTTCGGTCGGCATGCCGGCCGCAGTCGCGAAATCGTTGGCGGTCCCCATCGGGATCAGCGCCAGCGAGGGCAGCGCATCTGCCAGCTCCTCACGATGCGCCAGTGTCTCGGCCACTGCACTGAGCGTGCCATCGCCACCGGCGGCCACGATCACATCCACGCCATGATCGATCGCCTCGGCGACATAGCGCTCGGCGTCACCGTCCTCCCAGGTCACCCGCACTTCCAGCTGCACGCCCTGTCCGCGCCAATGGTCGACGGCGTCGCGCAACTCCTCGTTGCCAGCGGATTTTCCATTGAGGATCAGGCGCCAGCGCGGGGTGGTCATGCAGAGCTTCCAAGGATGCGGTGGCACAGGCTAGCAATGCGCTGTTTGCCCGCGGTGAATGTCACGCAGATGTCATTCAGCTACCGGAGAATGGGAGTCCATAGCAGGGACGACGGATGGAGGCAGGATCAGCCTCCCACGCATGCAGCGAGGCCACGCCAGTGATTGGCGTGGCTTTTTTTTGGGGTGTGCAGGGAGTGCGAACCAAGGTTCGCACCCACCAGGTTGCGGTTCGCTGCCCCCAGGTTGCGGTTCGCCCCCCCCCGGGTTGCGGTTTGCACCCACCCGGTTGGTAGATCCACGCCATGCGTGGATGCACTTCGCTTCAACCGTTGGCGAAATCGTGCAGCGCCTGGCCCTGCAGCCGGTACACGGTCCACTCGTCCTGCGGCTTCGCACCGGCAGCGGTGTAGAACTCGATGGCCGGGGTGTTCCAGTCCAGCACCGACCATTCGAAGCGACCGCAGCCCTCGGCTACGGCCTGGCGTGCGATGTACTTCAGCAGTGCCTTGCCGGCGCCCACGCCGCGCTTTTCCTGGCTGACGTAGAGGTCTTCCAGGTAGATGCCCTTGCGGCCCAGCCAGGTAGAGTAGTTGTAGAAGTACACCGCATAGCCGATGGCCTCGCCGTCGGCTTCGCAGATCAACGCGCGCGCCGTGGCATCGGCGCCGAACAGGCTCTCGGCGATGCCGATCTCATCGGTCTGTACCGAATGCTCGGCCTTCTCGTAGATGGCCAGTTCGCGGATGAAATGCAGGATCAGGCCAGCATCGGCCACGGTGGCCGGACGGATGTTCAACAGTGCCATGCGCAGATAAAGGGGACGGAGGGAATTAAACGAGATTAATCCCCTCCGTCCCCTTTTTGTCAGCGGGCGGCGGCGACGTTGGCGCGCATCTGCGCGATCACGTCCTGGTAGCTGGTCTTGGCGTTGAAGATGGCCGAGCCGGCGACAAAGGTGTCGGCACCGGCAGCCGCGATCTCGCCGATGTTGTCGGCCTTCACGCCGCCGTCGATCTCCAGGCGGATGTCCTTGCCGCTGGCATCGATCATCTTGCGCACCACCTTCAGCTTGTCCAGCGCCGAGGGGATGAAGGCCTGGCCACCAAAGCCCGGGTTGACCGACATCAGCAGCACCAGGTCCAGGTCCTCCAGCACCCAGTCGAGGATGTCCACCGGCGTGGCCGGGTTCAGCACGATGCCCGGCTTGCAGCCCAGAGAACGGATCAGCTGGATGGTGCGGTGCACGTGGCGGCTCGCCTCCGGGTGGAAGCTGATGTAGGTGGCACCGGCCTCGGCGAAGTCCGGGATGATGCGGTCCACCGGCTCGACCATCAGGTGCACGTCGATCGGCGCGGTCACGCCGTGCTTGCGCAGCGCCTGGCAGACCATCGGGCCGATGGTCAGGTTCGGCACGTAGTGGTTGTCCATCACGTCGAAGTGGACCCAGTCCGCGCCAGCGGCGAGGACGTTGTCGACTTCCTCGCCGAGGCGGGCGAAGTTGGCGGACAGGATGGAGGGGGCGATGAGGCAGTGGGACATGGCCGGGCCTTGCAACGAGGGGAAAGGGGTCAGCGCTTGCGCAGGGTCTTGATGCGGTCGTAGGCGGCGTTGATGCGCCGCGACTTCTGCTCGGCCTGCTGCTGCAGCTCGGGGGCGGCGCCGCCGAGCTTGTCGGGGTGGTACTGCGAGATCAGCTTTCGGTAGGCGCGCTCGACCTCGGCATCGGTGGCCTCGGAGGTCAGCCCCAGCTCCCGGTACGGGTTCTCCTTGCTCAGGCGGAACCAGTCCGAATCGAAGGCATGGCCGATCAGCAGGCCGACCACCGCCCCGAACAGCGGATTGGGCCGGAACAGCAGGGCGCCGGCGATGAATCCGAGCAGTTTTCCGTACCAGCGCATGGCGCTCCGGGGTCGACCGACGAAATGGACGCTCATTTTACGTCACAGCGGGCCCGGACGGCTTTACACTAGGCCGCCCGCTGGTCAGCGGGCCCGCCGGGTCCGTTGGGCAGCAGCCGTATCGACAACGCCCCAGGAGTGCCCGTGCCAACCACGCTGTTGCAATCCGATCTCCCCGGCCTGCCCTTGCGCCATCGCGGCAAGGTGCGTGATGTGTTCGATATCCCGCGCGAGCGGCTGCCAGCCGGAACCCCGCCGGGCGAGTACCTGCTGATGGTGGCCACCGATCGCCTGTCGGCGTTCGACGTGGTCCTGCCCGACCCGATCCCGGGCAAGGGTGAGATGCTTTGCCAGGTCTCCAACTTCTGGTTCGCCAAGACCGCGCACCTGATGCCCAACCACCTGACCGGCATCGACGTGGCCAGCGTGCTGCCCGAAGGGGTGGACCCGGCCCTGTATGCCAAGCGCGCGGTGGTCACCCGCAAGCTGAAGCCGGTGCCGGTGGAAGCAATCGCCCGCGGCTACCTGATCGGCAGCGGCTGGAAGGATTACCAGCGCACCGGCAAGGTCAGCGGCATCGACCTGCCCGACGGCCTGCGCCAGGCCGAGCAGCTGCCCGAGCCGATCTTCACCCCCTCGACCAAGGCCGCTGTCGGCGACCATGACGAGAACATCGATTTCGATGCGATGGTGAAGCAGGTCGGTGCGGAGCTGGCCGAGCGCGTGCGCGACGCCACCCTGCGCATCTACAAGTTCGCGGCCGATTACGCCCGCGAGCGCGGCATCATCCTGGCCGATACCAAGTTCGAGTTCGGTACCGACGCCGATGGCCGCCTGTACATCATGGACGAGATGCTGACGCCGGATTCCTCGCGTTACTGGCCGGCCGACGAGTACGAAGTGGGCACCAGCCCGCCGAGCTACGACAAGCAGTTCGTGCGTGATTACCTGGAGACGCTGGACTGGGGCAAGACCGCCCCGGGCCCGACCATCCCGGCCGAGATCATCGAGCGCACCCGCGCCAAGTATGCCGAGGCACTGCAGCGCCTGGCCGGGATCAGCGTCGACTGACCCCCCTGCGCCCCCGGCCGGAAAGGCGGGGGGCGCGTTCGGTAGTGCCGGCCGCTGGCCGGCAAACTCATGAACTCGGCTATGCTCTGGAGTGCCGGCCAGCGGCCGGTACTACCGTTGTCCGAGGAAGCAACGCAGCATGCAGACATCCACCGAGCTTGCGCGGCCGATCGACCGCTATTTCGCCAGCTACTCCGACGACCACCGCAATGTGATCAACCAGCGCATCCACGTGGTGGCGGTCCCGGCGATCCTGTGGTCGGTGGTGGCTCTGCTCTGGTGCCTGCCGCCGCTGATCACCTGGTTCCAGTACGGCATCTGGTCGGCGTTCGCGATGTTCAGCGCCTGGTGCTTCTACAACAAACTGTCGCGCCCGCTGGGCATCGGCATGCTCATCCAGTTCTTCGTGTTCGGCTGCCTGTGCCGCCTGCTGGAGGCCGAAATCGGCCTGCACAACCTGTTCTGGCTGGCGGTGGGCGTGTTCGTGGTGGCCTGGATCGCGCAGTTCATCGGCCACAAGTTCGAGGGCCGCAAGCCCAGCTTCCTGACCGACCTGACCTACCTGCTGATCGGCCCGGCCTGGGTGATGGCCAAGTTCTACCGCAAGCTCGACTGGCGCTACTGACCTGCCCAGGGTCGACGGCGCCCCTGGTTTCCTGAACGGGCAGATTCCATCACCCGCACTCCACGACGGCCCTGCCAGCCTGCGCCGGTGATCCGCTCCCCACTTCCCGCCCGTCGACGGCAGCCCCTGTGCGACAGGGCCTGCGGTCTCCCTGCGTGGGCGTAGGGCGTCCCCTGAGGGCAAGCGAGGAGAAGACGCAGGAACGCGATGTTGCGTCGCAGAAAATATGAATCAGCGGACGTTACATGCAATTGATCGCTGTTCGATGGGTTTCAGCGACATTTCGCAGCCTGTTATCCTCCCTGACCTGCTCGTGAATCATGGATTCCCTGCATGCTCCCCAGCCTGCCCCTGCTGCTGGCCCTGCCGTTCCTGATGGCAGCGGCTGTTGCGGCCTTCCCCCGTAGTTCGCGCTCGACTGCTGCCTGGCTGGCGGCGCTGGCGCCGTTGGGCGGACTGGCCATCCTCGGCTGGCTGACCCCGTCCGTGCTCGACGGCCAGGTGGTGCGGACGATGGTCCCTTGGCTGCCGCAGATCGGCCTGGACTTCACCCTGCGCCTGGACGGGCTGGCGTGGATGTTCGCCGGGCTGGTGCTGGGCATCGGCGCGCTGGTGGTGCTGTACGCGCGCTACTACCTGAGCCAGCAGGACAACGCGCACCGCTTCTACTGCTACCTGCTGCTGTTCATGGGCGCCATGCTGGGCATGGTGCTGTCGGGCAACCTGCTGTTGCTGATGATCTTCTGGGAAATGACCAGCATCAGCTCGTTCCTGCTGATCGGTTTCTGGTCGCACCGCCAGGACGCCCGCGAGGGCGCGCGGATGGCGCTGGTGATCACTGGCGGCGGCGGCCTTGCGCTGCTCGGTGGCGTACTGCTGATCGGGCGCATCGTCGGCAGCTTCGACCTGGACGTGGTGCTGGCCGCCGGCGAGCAGATCCGCGCCAGCGCGCTGTACCCGTACGCGCTGTTCCTGGTGCTGGCGGGCATCTTCACCAAGAGCGCGCAGTTCCCGTTCCATTTCTGGCTGCCGCACGCGATGGCCGCGCCCACTCCGGTCTCTGCCTACCTGCATTCGGCCACCATGGTGAAGGCCGGTGTGTTCCTGCTGGCGCGCCTGCATCCAGCGCTGGCCGGCAGCGACCTGTTCTTCTACACGGTCAGCGGCATCGGTGCGATCACGCTGTTGATCGGCGCTTGGAACGCGATCTTCCAGCACGATCTGAAAGGCCTGCTGGCTTATTCGACCATTTCCCATCTGGGCCTGATCACCCTGCTGTTCGGCCTGTCCACGCCGATGGCGGTGGTGGCCGGTGTGTTCCACATCCTCAACCACGCCACCTTCAAGGCCTCGCTGTTCATGGCCGCCGGCATCATCGACCATGAGACCGGCACCCGCGACATGCGCAAGCTGGGCGGCCTGCGCAGGCTGATGCCGTTCACCAGCGCGCTGGCGATCATCGCCTCGCTGGCGATGGCCGGCATCCCGCTGCTCAACGGCTTCCTGTCCAAGGAAATGCTGTTTGCCGAGGCGATCACGGCCGGAGGCCCGGGAATCATGCGCACGGCGGTGTCGATCGCCGCATTGCTGGCTGGCGTGTTCGGGGTGGCCTACAGCCTGCGCTTCGTGCACGACACCTTCTTTGGCGCCGGCCCGCACGACCTGGATCGCGTGCCGCATGAGCCGCCGCGCTGGATGAAGGTACCGGTGGAACTGCTGGTGGTGATCTGCGTGGCAGTAGGCATCGCCCCGGCACTGACCGTGGCACCGGTGCTGCATGCCGCTGCGGCGTCGATCCTCGGCAGCGCCATGCCCGAGTACAGCCTGGCGGTATGGCACGGCTTCAACCTGCCGCTGGCAATGAGCGCGATCGGCGTGATCGGCGGCGTGGCGCTGTACTTCGGCCTGCGCAAGCTGATCAACCTGCATGCCGTGACCAACGTCAGCACTGGCCGCAATGTGTTCCATGCACAGCTGGATGCCGTGTCCGCACTGGCCATGCGCCTGACCAACGGCATCGCCAACGGCAGCCTGCAGCGCATGCTGCTGGGCCTGGTGCTGGTGGCGATCGCAGTTGCCGCCGCGCCATTCGTGGCAGATCCGGCGTCGCCAAACTGGAGCGCGCCGCAGCCGATGCCGCTGCTGGGCTGGGCGTTGTGGCTGGTGATGATGGCCTGCGCGGTGGCAACCCTGCGCATCTACAAGCAACGCCTGCTGGCGGTGCTGCTGGTCGGCGGCGTCGGCCTGATGGTGGCGCTGACCTTCGTGTTCCTGTCCGCACCCGACCTGGCCCTGACCCAGCTGCTCGTTGAGATGGTGACCCTGGTGCTGATGCTGCTGGGCATGAACTACCTGCCCGCGCAGTCCGGGCCGGAACGCCCGCGCTGGCGCAAGCGCCGCGATGCGGTGATCGCGATCATCGCCGGCGCCGGGCTGGGTGCGCTGGCCTATTCGGCGATGACCCTGCCGCCGAACACCATGGCCGGCGAACTGCTCGCCCGTGCGTTGCCCGAGGCCTACGGCCAGAACGTGGTCAACGTGATCCTGGTCGACTTCCGCGGCTTCGATACCTTCGGCGAGATCACCGTGTTCGGCATCGCCGCGCTGGTGGTGCACGCACTGCTGCGGCGCACGCGGATGGCACCGGAGCAGATCATGCCCGGCCCGCCGATCAAGCTGCCGGTACCGGCCGACCTGGCGCAGATCATGTTCCCGCTGACGCTGACCGTGTCGATCTTCCTGTTCCTGCGCGGCCACAACGCGCCCGGTGGTGGCTTCATCGCCGGCCTGGTGCTGGCGGTGCCGCTGCTGATCCAGTACGTGATCCAGGGCACCGCGTCGGTGGAATCGCGCTTCGGCTTCGACTACATCCGCTGCATTGGCATGGGGCTGCTGATCGCCCTGCTCAGCGGCAGCGCCTCGATGCTGTTCGGCGTGCCGTTCCTGACCAGTGGCCACCTCGACCTGCATCTGCCATTGATCGGCGACGTGCCGCTGGCCAGCGCGATCGGTTTTGACATCGGCGTCTATCTGGTGGTGTTCGGCGGCGCCATGCTGATGCTGTCGATGATGGGCACGATCAAGCCCTCACGTACCCGCGCTGCCCGCAAGGGTGAGATCGACCTGCAACGCCGTTCGGCCCGCACCGGGGAGATGCACTGATGGAACTGGCCCTGGCTACCGCGATCGGCGTGCTGACCGCCATCGGCATCTACCTGCTGCTGCGTGCGCGCAGCTTCGACGTGATCCTCGGCATGACCTTCCTGTCCTACGCCACCAACCTGCTGATCTTCGCCGGTGGCCGCGTGGTGCTGGGCAAGGCGCCGGTGCTGCAGGAGGGCGTGGACAGCCACCTGGGCAACTACACCGACCCGCTGCCGCAGGCACTGGTGCTGACCGCGATCGTGATCGCCTTCGCGATGACCGCAGTGAGCATCGTGCTGGCCATGCGCAGCCGCAGCGACAACCACAGCGACCATGTGGACGCCCACGAGCCCGACGACGACCTGCAGGATGAGAGCGCATCGGCGCGCCAGGGCGAGGATCGCGCATGAACCATCTGGTGATCCTGCCGATCCTGATTCCGCTGCTCGGCGCCGCGCTGTCGCTGTTCGTCGAACACCGCCGCTACGGCCCCAGGGTGCAGCGCGCGGTGGCCTGGACCGCACTGTCGGCGCTGGCGCTTACGGTGGGCCTGCTGTTCGCGTCGACCGCGGGCGGTGACATCAACGTCTACCTGCTGGGCGACTGGCCGTCGCGGCTGGGCATCGCGCTGGTGGCCGACCGGCTGTCGGCATGGATGCTGCTGACCACCCTGCTGCTGGCCATTCCCTGCCTGCTGCACGCCTGCTCGGGTTGGGACCGCCGCGCACCGCACTTCCATGCACTGTTCCAGTTCCAGCTGGTCGGCCTCAACGGCGCGTTCCTGACCGGCGACATCTTCAACCTGTTCGTGTTCTTCGAGGTGATGCTGATCGCCTCCTACGGCCTGCTGCTCAGCGGTGGCCGCGGCCTGCGCATGCGCATCGGCCTGCACTACGTGGTGTTCAACGTCACCGCCTCGACCCTGTTCCTGATCGCGCTGGGCCTGCTGTACGCCACGCTGGGTTCGCTGAACATGGCCGAGCTGTCGCAGCGCATCGCCGCGGTGCCGCCGACGCAGCTGACCCTGGTGAAGGCTACGATGGGCCTGTTGCTGCTGGTGTTCTGCGCCAAGGCCGCGCTGATGCCGCTGTACCTGTGGCTGCCGGAAGCCTATTCGCGCGCGCCGGCCGCAGTGGCGGCGCTGTTCGCGATCATGACCAAGGTCGGCCTGTATTCGGTGCTGCGCATCCAGATGCTGTGGTTCGGCGACGATGCCGGCGCGATGGCCGGCTATGGCCGCGACTGGCTGCTGTGGGCCGGCGTGGCGACGCTGGTGCTGGGCGGGCTCGGCGCCCTGGCCGCGACCCGCCTGCGCGTACTGATTTCCTACCTGGTCATCGTGTCGGCAGCCACGCTGTTCATCGCCTTCTCGGTGGGCACGCCGCAGGTGCTGTCGGCCGGCCTGTACTACCTGCCGCACAGCAGCTTCGTGGCCGCTGCGCTGTTCCTGGTTGCCGACCTGATCCGCCGCCGCCGTGGTGGCGCCAGCGACCGCAAGGAGGTGGTGGCGCCGATGCCGGGCAAGGAAACGCCGGCGGTGCTGTTCCTGATCGGGGCAGTGTCGGTGGCCGGCCTGCCGCCTCTGTCCGGCTTCCTGGCCAAGGCCGCACTGCTGGCCGGCATGCCGGCGCAGTACACCGGCCCGGTCTGGACCGCCGTGCTGGTCAGCAGCCTGCTGGTGATCATGGGCCTGACCCGCGGCGGCATCCGCCTGTTCTGGCGCGTGCCGCCGGTCGATCCCGATGCACCGAAGCCGCGCAAGGCTCCCCTGCGCCGGGTAGAACTCTACGCCGCCTGCCTGCTGCTGGCCTACGGCATCGGCATGACCGTGGCCGCGGCACCGTTGATGCGCTACACCGACGCCACCGCCGCACAGCTGCTGCAACCCAGCGAGTACGTGCAGCAACTGCGTGCGACCACGCCGGAGATCCGCCAGCCATGACCGCCCAGCGCTCCCTGTTCCGTCGCCTGATTCCCTCGCCGATGCTCAGCATCATGGTGGTGGCGTTCTGGCTGCTGATGTCCGACAGCTTCACCCTCGGCCAGATCGTGCTGGGGCTGCTGCTGGGCGTGGTGGTGCCGCTGTTCGCCGCGCGCCTGGACCGCGAGTTCGCCCGCATCGGCACCCTGCGGCCACTGCCCAGGCTGGTGTGCGTGACCCTGTGGGACATCCTGATGTCCAACATCCGCGTCGCCCTGCAGGTGCTGGGCCCGGAAAAGAACATCCACCCGGGTTTCATCTGGCTGCCGCTGGACATCGCCAACATCCACGGCATCGCCGCGCTGACCAGCATGATCACCCTGACCCCGGGCACGGTCTCGGCCGCGCTCAGCGACGACCGCAAGTTCCTGCTGGTGCATGTGCTGCACCTGGAGGACCCACAGGACCTGATCGATACGATCAAGCGCCGTTACGAGGCGCCGTTGATGGAGATCTTCCCATGACCGGTTTTGAAGTCATCCAGACCACCCTGGTGGTGTGCATGCACGTGGTCGGCCTGGCCATGCTGCTGGCCACCTGGCGCCTGCTGCGCGGGCCGACCGTGCCCGACCGCATCCTTGCGCTGGATACCCTGTCGGTGACCGCGATCGCCGAGCTGATGCTGTTCGGCATGTACCTCAATTCGCCGATCTACTTCGAGGCGGCGCTGATCATCGCCATGCTCGGCTTCGGCAGCACCGTGGTGCTGAGCAAGTTCGTGCTGCGCCGGGACATCGTCGAATGATCACCGCGATCCAGATCGGCCTGTCGATCCTGCTGCTGTTCGGCTGCTTCTTCATCCTGGTCGGCGCACTGGGCCTGGTGAAGCTGTCGACCTTCTTCAAGCGCCTGCACGCGCCGACCAAGGCCAGCACGCTGGGCGTCGGCTGCGTGCTGGTGTGCTCGGTCTGCTACCACATCTTCCTCGGCCAGGACCCGCAGCCGCGCGAGCTGCTGATCACCGTGTTCCTGTTCATCACCGCACCGATCAGCGCGCACATGATGGCCAAGGCCGCGCTGTCGCTGCTGATGGAGACCCGCCCCACCCTGCCGGGCAACGAACGTGCCGCCGAGGAGCAGCTGCCGCCGCCGGAGCCGGTGCGGGAAGAAAAAACCACGCAGAACCGGTAGTGCCGGCCGCTGGCCGGCAGTGGCAAGGGTTCCGTCAGAGGCAGTGAGGTTGCCGGCCAGCGGCCGGCACTACCTCATGCCGCGCCGACCAGCAGCAGCTCCAGCACGAACCAGCCGACAAACGCGACCAGCAGGATCACACCTTCGCCGCGGCTGATCTTCAGGTCGCCACGCAGCATCGGGTACAGCACCAGCGCGAACGCCAGCAGCGCCGGCAGTTCCAGGCGCACGAACGAGGCCGGCAGCGCCAGCGGCTGCAGCACGGCCATCGCACCGATCACCAGCAGCAGGTTGACCACGCTGGAACCCAGCACGTGGCCCAGCACCATGTCGCCATGCCCGCGACGCGCGGCGGCGATGGCGGTGGCCACCTCCGGCAGTGCGGTACCGATCGCCACCGGCAGCAGGCCGACCAGCAGGGGCGTCCAACCCAGGGCGGCGCCGAAGTCGGCGGCGGCGCCCACCACCAGGCGCGCGCCCCAGTACAGCGTCAACGCGGCAATCAGCACGCGCAGCACGTTCAACGGCAGGCTGGTGCGGCTCAGTGCGGACTCGGCGATGGCCACCTGCACCTCCGCGCTCTCGCTGCGACCGCGGCGCAGCAGCAGCACCTGCACCACGATGAAGCCGACCAGCAGTATGCCGCCTTCCCAACGTGCCAGGCCGCCATCAAGCCCGAACAGGATCAGCAGCACACCCGCCGCCAGCAGCGACCACCACAGCACCGTCTGCAGGCGCGCGCACAGCAGCAGGGGCGCAGCCATGGCCGCCACGGCCAGGGTCACGCCCAGGTTGACGATGCTGCTGCCCACCACGTTGCCCAGTGCCAGCTCCGGTTGGCCCACCGCCAGGGCGCGCGCGTTGACTGCCAGTTCCGGCAACGAGGTGGTCACCCCGAGCAGCAACAGCCCGGCAGTGAATGGGCTGGCCCCGAAACGCTGGGCCAGGCCGGACACGGCCTTGACGATGGAGTCCCCGCCCAGCGCCAGCAGCAGCAGGCCGAGCAGGAACCAGGCAATGGCAATGGCGATCATCGAGCACTCCCCCAGCGGTCGTGGCGCGATTCTACGCTTGGCCCGTACGCGCGGCTGGGCCGTGGATCAAGGATCAGCCACAGCCTTCCGCATAATCGACCTGCGGGGTCTGTCCGACGCGCCAGGCACCCACCCGGCCATCGGCACCGAGTGCGAAGTCGATCACCGTCCCGCCCTCCTGCGCCGGGCGCACGCGCAGGTGCTGGGCCTTCTCGTCATACTTGTCGGGGCCGACGTCCGCGCGCTCGGGATACAGCACCTGCAGCTCACCCAGGGTCATGCCGACCTTGCCACCGCCCGGTGCGGTGATGGCGGCGCTGCGCACGTCGTAGCGCACCAGCTTGCGGCCCTCGATCATCAGGCGCGGATCTTCGGCATCCTGCGGGCGCAGGAAGTAGCAGCCGTCGTTGCTGTCGTCAGCCGGCAGTGGCTTGCCGGCCGCATCGGTGCCCAGACCCTGCAGCGGCGTGCCGAAGCCGGCACGGACCTCGGCGATGCCGGCACCCAGCTTCGCCCCAGCGAAGCCATCCAGGCGCGCGGGACTGTCCTCGCGACGGTCATTGGCTGGACGGGTGGCCAGGTCGGGATCCGTCGACTGCGCGGGTCCGGTCGCCGAGGCGGTTTCCGCCGGGGTGTCGCTGCCGCTGCCGGCCGCCCCCTGCTTGTCGGGGCCAGCACTGCAGGCGGTGAGCGAAAGGAGCAACAGACCAGCAAGCGGAAGGTGCTTCATCGGTGCGGTTCCCTGGCACAAGGATGGCTGCACGCTAGCCCATCCGGTGTGCAGGCGCTGCATTGTCATCGCGGTTTCATCGCCTTCGTTCAGGCTCGGCGAGCACCGACCTGGCCGTCCCTTCCATGCAACCGCGCAAGACCGATCTCGCCCGAACCGCGCTGCAGGCCCACCGCGCGCCGCTGGACATGCGCCAGCGCCGGCTGCTGATCCTGTGCGACGGCCAGCGTACCGTCGCCGACCTGACCGGTCTGCTCGGCCAGGAAGCACCGGCGATGGTCATCCAGCTGGTACAGGCGGGGTACCTGAGCACCGGCACGGGCGCCACGACCCCAGCACCGTCGACCGCAGCCGCGGTAGCGCCGGTGCCCGCGCCGCCGGCAGCGACACCTGCTGCACCCGCGGTCGAACGCCGGCGCTCACTGGTGGCAGCGCGCATCTACGTGCTGGGCATCCTGGAAATGCAGCGGCATCCACAGGCGGCGGCGCTGTTCCGCGACCTGCAGCAAGCGCGTGCGGAGGACGAGGTGCTGCAGCGACTGCAGTCGGCAATGCAGCTGCTGCCCACGCTCACTTCGGATGGCTATTGCCAGCGCGTACGGCAGCGCCTGCTGGAGGCGTTGCCATTGGAGCATTGCGACGCGTTCGCCGAGGTCGCCTGAAGAAAAAGGGGACGGAGGGAATTAAGTCGTTTCAGGCACACGTGTGCTGATTGCGGCTTAATCCCCTCCGTCCCCTTTCTAGGGTCAGCGGAAGTTGTTGCGCAGGCCATTCCAGCACTGCTGGTAATCGCCCTGGCGGTGGCCAGCGGCCAGCGCCTGTGCGGTCGGGCGGATCACTGCGCGGGTCTCGAACATGAAGGCCATCGTGTCCTTGATCACATCGGCCTTGGACAGATCGGCATTGGACGCCTTGTCGAAGGTCGGCGCATCCGGGCCGTGACCACTCATGCAGTTGTGCAGCGATGCGCCACCCGGGACGAAGCCTTCGGCCTTGGCATCGTAGGCGCCATGCACCAGGCCCATGAACTCACTGGCGATGTTGCGGTGGAACCACGGCGGACGGAACGTGTTCTGCGCCACCAGCCAGCGCGGCGGGAAGATCGCAAAGTCCATGTTGCTGGTGCCCGGGGTGTCGCTGGGCGAATGCAGCACCAGGAAGATCGACGGATCCGGGTGGTCGTAGCTGATCGAACCGATGGTGTTGAAGCGGCGCAGATCGTAGCGGTACGGCGCGTAGTTGCCGTGCCAGGCCACCACGTCCAGCGGCGAATGGTCGATCGGCGCACGCCACAGGCGGCCCTCGAACTTGGCGATCAGTTCGAAATCGCCATCGACGTCCTCGAACGCCGCATGCGGCGTCTCGAAGTCGCGCGGATTGGCCAGGCCGTTGGATCCGATCGGGCCGAGGTCGGGCAGCTTCAGCAGCGCACCGTAGTTCTCGCAGATATAGCCGCGGCTGGGGCCATCGGGCAGTTCAACGCGGAAGCGCACGCCGCGCGGGATCACCGCGATCTGCTGCGGCTCGATCTCGATCACGCCCAGCTCGGTCAGCAGGCGCAGCGCGCCCAGCTGCGGCACGATCAGCAGCTCGCCGTCGGCGTCGTAGAAGTAGCGGCCGACCATGTCGCGGTTGGCAGCGTATAGGTGGATGCCCACGCCGGCATGCGCATCGGGCGAGCCGTTGCCACCCATCGTGTACAGGCCTTCGACAAAATCGGTCGGCAGCTCCGGCAGCGGCAGCGGGCTCCAGCGCAGCTGGTTCGGTGAAGCCGGCTGTGCGCCGAAATCACACTGCAGCTGCGACTGCGCGAACGGGGTGAACTCGCCATGGGTCACCGCCGGGCGGATCCGGTACAGCCAGCTGCGGCGGTTGCTGCCACGCGGCGCGGTGAAGGCGGTGCCGGTCAACTGTTCGGCGTACAGGCCGTGGGCCACCTTCTGCGGTGAGTTCTGCCCGACCGGCAGCGCGCCGGCAACGGCCTCGGTGGCGAATTCGTTGCCGAAGCCGGACTGGTAGCCGCGGGCGGTGATGGCGGGGGACATGGGAACTCCAGAGATTGCCGGCCAGCGGCCGGCACGACCATTCGGACAGGCAATGCCGGCGGGACGCCGACATTGCCTGCAGACCTTACAGCACGCCGCGGCGGATCTGGTCGCGCTCGATGCTCTCGAACAGTGCGGTGAAGTTGCCTTCGCCGAAGCCTTCGTTGCCCTTGCGCTGGATGATCTCGAAGAAGATCGGGCCGATGCAGTTCTGGGTAAAGATCTGCAGCAGCTTGCGCTGGTGGGTTTCCGGATCGGCATCGATCAGGATCTTGTTCTTCGCCAGGCGCGGCACGTCTTCACCGTGGTTCGGCACGCGCTGGTCGATCACGTCGAAGTAGGTCTCCGGCGTATCGAGGAAGTCCACGCCCTGCGCGCGCATCGCTTCGACGGTCTCGTAGATGTTCTCGGTGAAGCAGGCGATGTGCTGGATGCCCTCGCCCTTGTACGCGTCCAGGTATTCGTTGATCTGGCTCTTCGGGTCGGACGATTCGTTCAGCGGGATGCGCACGATGCCATCCGGCGCGGTCATCGCCTTGGACACCAGGCCGGTCTTCAGGCCCTTGATGTCGAAGTAGCGGATCTCGCGGAAGTTGAACAGGCGCTCGTAGTAGTCCGACCACTGCTGCATGTTGCCGAAATACAGGTTGTGGGTCAGGTGGTCGATGAAGGTCAGGCCGAAGCCCACCGGGTGCAGGTCGGCACCGGCGATCGGCTCGTAGTCGCCGTCATAGATGCTGCCGGCGCTGCCGTAGCGATCGACCAGGTACAGCATGCAGTCGCCGATGCCCTTGATGACCGGCGCGCTGACCGCCTTGCTGTCCGGCTTGAAGGCGATGGCTTCGGCGCCGTTGCCCAGCGCGGTCTGGTAGACCTCCTGGCCCGGCTTCTTGAAGCGGATGGCGAAGCCGCAGGCGCACGGACCGTGCTTCTCGGCGAAGTCGGCGGCGAACGAATCGGGGTCCTCATTGACCAGGAAGTTGACGTCGCCCTGGCGATAGACGGTAATCGGACGCTGCTTGTGCTTAAGCACCGCGCTGAAGCCCATCTTCCGGAAGTACTCGTGCAGCTCCTGGCCACGGCCGGCCGGGGCGGCGAACTCGACGAACTCGAAGCCGTCGATGCCCATCGGGTTCTCGAAGGTGGTGACCTGCATGCCGGGGTTGGGATGCGAGGCGGTCGGGACTGCGGTATTCATGGCGTGGCTCCGAATCGGTACCGCATCGGTACAAACCAGGTGCGGGCAGGTAGGGACCCGGCGAGAATGCAGGGTCTGGACCTACCCCTTATAGTTACACTTGAAACCACCAGCAAGGTGCACCGCAACATGAGCCCCGCCGATCCCGTTTCGACCCGCCTGCGTTCCTCGCACGTCCTGCTCGACCTGGAACAGTTCCTGCCGTACCGGCTGAGCGTGCTGTCCAACCGGGTCAGCGGCAACATCGCCAAGCTATACGGCGATCGTTACGGTCTGGCGATTCCCGAATGGCGGGTGATCACCATCCTGGCGCTGTACCCGGGCTCCTCGGCCAGCGAGGTCTCCGACCGCACGGCGATGGACAAGGTGGCGGTCAGCCGTGCCGTGGCCCGCCTGCTGGAGCGCGGCTTCATCAAGCGCGAGACCCACGGCGACGACCGCCGCCGCTCGGTGCTGGCGCTGTCGGCAGCCGGCTTTGAGGTGTACGAGACCATCGCGCCGATGGTGATCGAAATCACCCGCAAGCTGATGTCGGTGCTGAGCGAAGAGGAAGAGCAGGTGCTGGAGAAGCTGATCCTGCGCCTGGCCGGCGAAGGCCTGGAGCGGATGGGCGAAGGGGTCTAAAAGAAAAAGGGGACGGAGGGGATTAAGTCGTTTTGGGCCCCAAGTCGCGGGTGCCGACCCCGGCCGGTAGCGGAACAGTGGCTGGGCGATTGCCGTCCGCCCCCTTTGATCTGACGGGACCCGCTTCTTGGCGGACTGCGGACCGACCGCGAACGATGCCATCGGACGCATTCACCTTCCGCAGATCCCGTCCTGAAGTGTCGCCTTCGCCCAGCGGCATTTCCGCATTGGCCCGATACGGCCCGTTTCCGCCAGGCTGGTGTATCGGAACGGGCTGATCCAGTGAATTCTCCTATTGGACTGCTCACGTGTGCGGCCGGACGGTAAACGTTCAACGGGTATCAGCCCGGCCATCCACATCGAACGGGCTCCCTCATGGATGACTCGCGTTCAACGTCGCCGCATGGCCAGGAATTGCTGGCCGATCTCAGAGAGCTGATCTGCGCAGCGCGCAGCAGGATGCACAGGTCCATCAACGCCGAGTTGACGCTGCTGTACTGGCGAATCGGTCGTCGCATCCATGTTGACCAGATGGCGGGGCAGCGTGCGCGTTACGGCGAGGTTCTCTTCACCCGGATCGCCAAGGCGTTGTCTGCCGAGTTCGGCACATCCTTCGGTGAGAAGAGCCTGCGCCGGATGGTGCAGTTCTCCATCGCATTTGCAGACGAGCAGATTGTCGTATCGCTGATACGACAATTGAGCTGGACCCATTTCATCGCGCTGATCCCACTGGCGGACCCACTCAAGCGCGACTTCTATGCACAGATGGCCGCCACCGAGGGCTGGAGTGTACGTACGCTGCGCCAGCGCGTCGATTCGATGCTGTATGAGCGCACGGCACTCTCCAGTCAGCCAGAGCAGACCATCGCCGAAGAGTTGGCGGCACTGCGCGGCAACCAGCAGCTGTCTCCAGGGCTGGTACTGCGTGATCCCTACGTACTGGACTTTCTTGGCCTCAAGGACAGCTGGGACGAGCAGGACCTTGAAACCGCGATCCTTCGCGAGATGCAGGGCTTCCTGCTTGAACTTGGCACGGGCTTCAGTTTCGTCGCCCGCCAGAAGCGCATCCAGATCGACGGCGATGACTTCCACCTGGACCTGCTGTTCTACAACCGGCGCCTGCGCAGACTAATTGCCATCGAGTTGAAGATCGGCGAGTTCAAGCCGGCCTACAAGGGACAGATGGAACTCTATCTGCGCTGGCTGGACCGGTACGAACGTGAGGACGGCGAGCAGGCGCCGTTGGGCATCATCCTCTGCACAGGGAAGAAAGCGGGCCAGATTGAATTGCTGGAGCTGGATCGCTCAGGCATCCATGTTGCGGAGTACCTGACCACGCTGCCCTCCCGGGAGGTCCTCAAGCAAAGATTGCAGACTGCCATGGAGCGGGCGCGGCAGCAGCTGCAGACCGCGGCGCCCGGCCTCCCGTAGATCTACGCCACGCGCGGATGGCGTTCATGCTTCAGCTCAGATGCTTGCGCCGTGCATGGATCCACGGCACCGCGAGCGCCGCGATGGCACCACCGGCGAAGCCGAGGGAAGCCGCAACCGTGGCTGCTTCGACCGCCCCCGGCAGCGCCAGCGCTGCCGCCACCAGCAGCAGCGACGGCAGGCCGACGAAGGTGCCCAGGAAGAAATGCCAACGCGGTGACCAGGTATTGAGCTGCAGCAGGCTGACCGGTTGCCAGGCTTCCGAGGCAGCGTCCTCGGCGATCTTCGCCACCGCCTTGGCCAGGTCCACTTCCGGCAGCGCGCGCCCCTGCCGTGCGGTCGCCAGCAGCTCGGCCACGGCCTCCACCGGCGGGAAACTGGACGGCCACGCGACCGGCGCCGGCACGCCATACGCGGTCAGCACCGGCACGCTCAGCCACGGCGCCACCAGCGGGCGCATGCGACGGCGGCCATGCACGCACCAGATCTGTTGCTGCCCATGCGCGGTGACGCTGTACAGCGCCAGTTCGTTGGCCGGCGGGTAGCCGAGCATGGTCACCCGCGCGGCCAGGCTGTCCTGCCCCATCGCGCGCAGGAAGCCGGGGCGGCTGCGCCCTTCCTGCATCCACGCCAGTCCCAGCGCACCCACCAGATAGGCCTCGGCCACGTCCTTGCTGCCAGCGGTGGCGCGTTCGTCGCTGGCCAGGTACCAGGCCAGCGATTTCGGTTCGGCGACATCGTCCAGGCCCCAGCGGCTGTCGTCTCCCAGCACATGGCGCACCGGCAGGCGCGCGGGCGCGGTTTCGCCACGTTCGCCGGGTTGCAGGAACGGCAGCACGCCCTGGATGAAGGTGGACAGCTCGATCGCACGCACGCCGTGCCCCTGCCACTCCGGTGGCAGCAGCCCGGCCAGCTGGCCATCGGCGGCCAGCGCATCAAGCCGGGACTTCTGCTCGACCAGCGTCTGCACCGCCCCCTTCAGCACCACGTTGTCGGGCAGCGCGATCTGCGGCAGGCGATGACGCGGCGGCGCCAGGTCGACGGTGGCCTCGCCGGTTCCGGTGTCATCCAGCAGCGCCTCCTGCGGCGGCAAGGTTACGCCCTCGCCTGCTCCACCCTCGGCCAACTCACTGGCGGATTCGGGCAGTCGTTCGGCGTGGTCGCTGTGCATGGGCGTTCCGGAAGGTTGCATCGACGGGATGTCGACTGAGGTCCTTGCCGGTAACGGCGAGCGCGTTGCGATATTGAGATGCCGATTCCGGGAATGTGACCGCAACCACAGTAGATCCACGCCATGCGTGGATGCACTTCTGTGCCGACCAACGGTCGGCACCCACCGGAGATGGCGGTCAGCGGTCGGCCCACCCCTGCCGGCCAGCGGCCGGCACTACCCCTATTCCGGTTTGTCAGGTGCCCATTGTTTCAGGAACGCGCTCACCCGTGCCGGCTGGAAGGCTTCGCCCCTGCGCAGTTCGCCGGTGGCCTGCGAGACCAGCAGGCTTCCATCGGCATCGAGTACCAGCAGGTATGGGTAGTCGCGCTCCATCACCGGGAACTGGGCGAAGAAGGCGGTGTTGGGCTGCTCGTCGCTGGCGTTGACCTTCACCCACACGTAGTGGGCATCGCGGAAGCGACGCAGGTCGCCGTTGCCTTCCACCACATCGTCCAGCGCGCGGCAGCGCTCGCAGGCGGCGTTGCCGACCTCCAGCAGGATGCGCTTCTTGCCCCGCTGGGCTTCCACCTTGGCGGTGGCCAGGTCATCGGCGGGGTTGCGGGCCGGGTCGAACTGCGCACCGAGCCCGGCGATGGCGGCGATGTCTGCCGCCACCGGGGTGTTGCCCGAGGCCACCGGTTCGCTGGGGTCAGCGACCGGTGGCTCGGTGGGTCGGGTATCCAGGGGCTGCGTGGGCTCGGCGGTGGCAGGCGGTTGCGGTTGGGAACAGGCGCCGATCAGCGCCGCACAGACCACCACTACCGCAGTACCGAGCTTGCTACGCATGCCTTCTACCCTCTCATCATTACTTGACGCCGTGCATCAGCTTGTTGATCAGCGGGGCGATCAGGAACAGCACCACGCCGGAGCCGATCAGGGCCCAGAACCCGAAGGTATACCCCTTCAGGGCCGACTCGACCGTCATGCCGCCTTCACCACTGACCACGCCAGCGAAGATGCCCGACAGGTTGTTGCCGATGCCGGTGGACAGGAACCAGCCGCCCATGCCGAAGCCGACCAGGCGCACCGGGGCCAGCTTGGTCACCATCGACAGGCCGATCGGCGACAGGCACAGCTCACCCACCGACTGGATGACGTAGACCATGAACAGGGTCCAGAACGGGATCTTGCCGTCCACGACCATCTGCGACAGGGCGAACATCAGCAGCGCGAAGGCGGCGCCGTTGAACAGCAGGCCCAGGCCGAACTTGCGCGGGATCGACGGATTGGCGCGGCCCATGGCCACCCAGATCCAGGCGATCACCGGGGCCAGGGTGATGATCGCCACCGAGTTGACCGACTGGAACCACGCGGTCGGGAAGGTCCAGTCACCGAACTGGCGGTTGACGATGTTCTCGGCCAGGAAGGTGAACGAGCTGCCGGCCTGTTCGAAGAACATCCAGAACATCACGTTGAAGGCGAAGATGATCAGCATGGCGATCACGCGGTCGCGCTGCACCTTGCCTTCGCGGATGCCCTCGACCAGCAGCAGGACGGCCAGCGCGGTGAACATCGCACCCAGGATCCAAGCCAGCGCGGTGGCGCCGGTGGCCAGCAGGAAGTACGCGACCGGGATGGCGACCACGGCACCGGCCAGCACCATGATGATGCGGCCGAAACCTTCAGCGCCGGCCGGCGGTGCACCGATGCCCTTCAGGCCGGCACGACCGATGTAGAACCACACCAGCGAGATCAGCATGCCCACGCCCGAGGCGATGAACACGACCTTGTAGGACGGCATCGCGTCGGTACCGAACACCTTGCGGGCCAGGTACTCGGTCAGCACCGGGGCGATCATCGCGCCGATGTTGATGCCCATGTAGAAGATGGTGAAGCCCGAATCGCGGCGCTCGTCCTTCAGCCCGTACAGCTTGCCGACCATGGTCGAGATGTTCGGCTTGAACAGGCCGTTGCCGACGATGATCGTGGCCAGGCCGAGCTTGAAGATGTGCTCCTGCGGCAGCGAGATCATGAACAGGCCAGCGGCCATGATGATCGCGCCGGTCAGGATCGAGCGCTGGTAGCCCAGTACCCGGTCGGCCACGTAGCCACCGAAGATCGCCGCGGCGTACACCAGGGCCAGGTAGGCGCCGTAGATGCGGCTGGCGTCGCCTTCACCGGCAGCGCTGCCGTTGTAGAACTGGGCAACGATGTACAGCACCAAGGCCCAGCGGATGCCGTAGAACGCAAAGCGTTCCCAGAACTCGGTCATGAACAGCATCCACAACGGGCGCGGGTGGCCCAGCGTGGTCTTGAAGTCCGGCAGTGCCGGCTCTGGGGTGTTCGCAGTGGCGTTTACGCTCATGCGGATTTCCTGGTTCGGTGGATGACGAGCACGTCCGGTGTGCAGTTGGAGCAACGCGCGAGGATCACCGACTTCTGGCGTTCACGTCAAATACACGCCGTTTGAGGCAGGTGCCAGCCTGCTCGCTGAACTTGCATCTGAAACGATCCAGCCGCCGGCCGAGATCCAAGCTGAATACGGATCAGCCCTGTTCGGCCGGGGGCGCGGCCTGCAGGCTGGTGCGCACCTGGAACAGCTCGGGGAAGAAGGTCAGCTCCAATGCCTTGGCCAGGAAGCCCACGCCGGACGAGCCACCGGTGCCGCGCTTGAAGCCGATCACCCGCATCACCGTGCGCATGTGGCGGAAGCGCCACAGCTGGAAGGCGGTCTCCAGGTCCACCAGGTCCTCGCACAGCGCGTACTCGCGCCAGTAGCGGTCGGTGTCCTGGTAGATGCGTTCGAAGACCGGCTGCAGGGCGTCGTCGGCTACGTGCGGCTGGGTCCAGTCGTGGGCCTCGTAGACCGCCGGCACGGCATGGCCGAAGCGGGCCAGGTACTTCAGGAATTCCTCGTACAGGCTGGGCGCCTCCAGCACGGTGCGCAGCTGCGCCTGCCCGGCCGGGTCGTGCTCGAACACCTGCAGCATCTGCGCGTTCTTGTTGCCCAGCAGGAACTCGATGTAGCGGTACTGCAGCGACTGGAAGCCCGACGACGGGCCCAGCACGTCGCGGAAGCCCATGTATTCGGACGGGGTCAGGGTTTCCAGCACCGACCATTGCTCGGTCAGCTGGCGCAGCACCTGCTTGCTGCGCGCCAGCACCTTGCGGCACTGCCAGACTTCATCGCGCTGCAGGAAGCCGATTGCGGCACGCAGCTCATGGCCCAGCAGCTTCAGCCACAGCTCCGAGGTCTGGTGCTGGATGATGAAGAGCATCTCGTCATGGTGCGGCGGGCTGGACAGCGGCTGCTGCGCGCTGAGCAGCTGGTCCAGCCGCAGGTAGCCGCCGTAGGTGAGGCGTCCCTGCAGGTCGGTGTGGATGCCGGCTTCAAGATCGCGTTGGTTGTTGTCGACGGACATGGGCGGGACCAGATCGGGGGCGGCAAGGGTAGCGCGTTGCCGCCGCGCTGGCAGCCGCCGGGTCCATACCGGGGCGTGCGGTTGGCCGTGGAGCATCGGCCGATCGCAGGCCTGCGCGTGGAACCGTCCAGGCCGTTGTACTGGTGGTCAGCCTGAGGCGTATTCTGATGCTTTGCAGCAACGACTGAATACGTTGTTGTTATTGGCCCCCCACCCGCCGGCAGGGGTAAAACGGGGAATCCCCGTGTTGCGGCGCAGGAAGGCTATTCCGTACGCGTTCCTTAACATGGCGATTCATATCATTTGTAACTTCTCTGTCGAAGGTGCAGTACGCAATGACGGTTGCCGCTGAATTCAAGATCGAATACCTGCAGTACCTGGATACGGACGGCAAACTCGTCCGCGATGACCTGCCCGCGTCGCTGCGCGACCCCAAGGTCCTGGTACCGCTGTTCAAGCAGATGCTGTTCGTACGTACGTTCGACAGCAAATCCATCGCACTGCAGCGCACCGGCAAGCTCGGCACCTATGCCGCCTGCCTGGGCCACGAAGCCGCACACGTGGGTATCGGCGCGGCGATGCAGAAGGACGACGTGTTCGCGCCTTCGTACCGCGAGTATGGCGCGATGTTCATGCGTGGCGTGCGCCCGCACGACGTGCTGATGTACTGGGGCGGCGACGAACGCGGCAACGATTACGGCGGCAACGCGGCCAAGGACTTCCCGTTCTGCGTGCCGATCTCCACCCAGTGCCTGCATGCCGCAGGCGCCGCGCTGAAGTTCAAGCTCAACAAGGAACCGCAGATCGCCGTGGCGGTGTGCGGCGACGGCGGCAGCTCCAAGACCGACTTCTACGCAGCACTGAATTCGGCCGGCGCCTACAAGCTCCCGCTGATCCTGTGCATCGTCAACAACGGTTGGGCCATCTCGGTTCCGCGTTCGGCCCAGACCGGTGCCGAAACGCTGGCGCAGAAGGGCCTGGCCGGTGGCCTGCACTGCCTGCAGGTGGACGGCAACGACCTGATCGCGGTGCTGGCGGCCATGGAGCAGGCGCGCGAACGTGCGCTGGCCGGCGACGGCGGCACCGTGCTGGAACTGATGACCTACCGCCTGTCCGACCACACCACCGCCGATGACGCGCGCCGCTACCGCGACGACGCCGAAGTGAAGGATGCCTGGCAGCGCGAGCCGATGCTGCGCCTGCGCAAGTACCTGATCAACGCCGGTGTGTGGAGCGAAGAAGAGGAAACCGCCTGGGTCGCCGAGTGCGGCACGCGCGTGGACGAGGAAGTGAACCTGTACCTCAACACGCCGGTGCAGCCGGTCGAGGCGATGTTCGACTTCCTGTATGCCGATCCGCCGCCGGACCTGCTGGCCCAGCGTGCCCAGGCGATCGCCCTGGAGAAGCGCCATGGATGAGATCAAGAACGGCGCGCCCGGCGCGCACACCAACGCCGCCGACAGCGCTGCGGTCGCGCGCGGAGAAGAGAGCATGACCACCACCCCGATCACCCTCATCGAAGCCATCACCCAGGCGCTGGCCTGGGAGCTGGAACACGACCCGTCGGTGCTGGTGCTGGGCGAAGACGTGGGCGTCAACGGCGGCGTGTTCCGCGCCACTGCCGGTCTGCAGCAGCGCTTCGGCTCGGACCGCATCCTCGACACCCCGCTGGATGAAACCACCATCGCCGGCCTGACGATTGGTCTTGCCGCGCAGGGCATGAAGCCGGTGGCCGAAGCCCAGTTCGATGGCTTCATGTACCCGATGGTCGACCATATCGTCTGCCACGCCGCACGCCTGCGTTACCGCACGCGTGGCCGCCTGCACTGCCCGATGGTGCTGCGCGTGCCGTGGGGCGGTGGCATCCGCGCGCCGGAACACCACAGCGAAGCCAACGAGGCGATCTTCACCAACGTGCCGGGCCTGCGCGTGGTGCTGCCGTCGTCGCCGCAGCGTGCCTATGGCCTGCTGTTGGCCGCGATCCGCGAACCGGATCCGGTGATCTACATGGAGCCCAAGCGCATCTACCGCCAGTACAAGGAAGTGGTCGTCAACGACGGCGAAGCCTTGCCGCTGGACGTCTGCTTTGTGCTGCGCGATGGCACCGACGTGACCCTGGTGACCTGGGGCGCGCAGGTGAAGGAAGCGCTGGAAGCGGCCGACAAGCTGGCCGGCGAAGGCATCAGTGCCGAAGTCATCGATGTGGCCACGCTGCGTCCGCTGGACTTCGCCACCATCGCCGAATCGGTGGCCAAGACCGGCCGCTGCGTGATCGTGCAGGAGGCCCCGAAAACCGCGGGCTTCGGCGCCGAGATCGCCGCGCGCCTGGCCGAGGAATCGATCTACGACCTGCTGGCCCCGGTCGAGCGCGTCACTGGCTACGACACCCACATTCCGCTGTTCCGCCTGGAAATGAAGTACCTGCCGAGCGTTGAGCGGATCGTGGCTGCGGCCAAGCGCGCGGTGGCGGCCGGCTGACATGCGGGCCCGCCTTCTGGGGGCTTACCGCAGCCAGTATCCCAACCCGCTCCGGTTCCACACCGGCCAGATCGTCGAAGTAGGTGTCCGTGACGAGGAATGGCCGGCGTTTGCCTGGGTACGCACCAACGATGGGCGCGCTGGCTGGGCGCCCATCGCCTGGTTGCAGCTGCTGGACGAGGGTCGCGCCGAAGCGCTGTGCGACTACGACGCCCGCGAGCTGGATGTGGAAAGCGGCGAGATGGTGAAGCTTCATCACGAACACGGCGGGTGGTGGTGGTCCGAGCGCGCCAATGGCGCGACGGGTTGGCTGCCGGCCCGCGAACTGGAACTGCTGGAAGAGAACTGCAAATGAGCCAGACCAAGAACTTCAACCTGCCCGACCTGGGCGAAGGCCTGCCGGACGCGACCATCGTCGAGTGGTTCGTCAAGGAAGGCGATGTGATCAAGCTGGACGAGCCGCTGGTGTCGATGGAGACCGCCAAGGCCGTGGTGGAAGTGCCCTCGCCGTTCTCCGGCAAGGTGCTGAAGCTGTCCGGCGGTGCCGGCGACATCATCCCGACCGGTTCGGTGCTGGCCAGCTTCGAACTGGACCCGAACCTGCCGCAGCGTGCCGACGGCCAGGACACCGGCCACAGCCATGGTCATGCCGCACCGGCCACGCCGGCTGCCGCACCGACCCCGCCGCCGCTGCCGGCTGCGCCGGTCGCTGCGGAGGAAGCCAAGCCGGCCGCCGCCGAGCGTGACGACGCCGGTACCGTGGTCGGCGCCATGCAGAGCTCCAACGCCGTGCATGCCGAACAGGCGCTGGCCGTCGGTGGCGTCAAGGCCGTGCCGGCCGTGCGTGCGATGGCGCGCAAGCTGGGCGTGGACCTGAGCCGCGTGGCCGCTACCGGGACCGATGGCGCGGTCACCATGTCCGACGTCAAGCAGGCCGCCGCCAACGGCACCGCCAAGCTCGGCGCTGCTCCGGCACCGGTTGCCGCTGCTGCCTATGCCGCGCCGGTCCCGGCGCAGGTGTCTGCCCCGGTGCAGAGCGAAGCCCGCACCCCGCTGTCCGCCGCCGGCAAGCCGATGCGTACCCAGCCGCCGGGCGTGGTCGCCAAGGGCCAGCCGGAACCGCTGAAGGGCGTGCGCCGCAACATGGCACGCGTGATGGCCGATGCGCACAGCAAGGTGGTGCCGACCACGCTGAACGACGACGCCGACATCCACGCCTGGCTGCCGGGCAACGACGTCACCGCGCGCCTGGTGCGTTCGATCGTGGTCGCCGCGCAGAAGGTGCCGGCGATGAACGCCTGGTTCGACGGTGAAGCGCTGACCCGCACCCTGCACGCACAGGTGGACATCGGCATCGCCGTGGACACAGACGACGGCCTGTTCGTGCCGGCCCTGCGCAATGCCGACATGCTCGACGCACGCGGCATCCGCGAAGGCGTCAATCGCCTGCGCGAGCAGGTGGAATCGCGTTCGATCGCCGCTTCGGAACTGAGTGGCTACACCATCTCGCTGTCCAACTTCGGCATGTTCGCCGGCCGCTACGCGACCCCGGTCGTGGTGCCGCCGTGCGTGGCCATCGTCGGTGCCGGCCGTGCCCGCCACCAGATGACCCCGGTGATGGGCGGCGTGGAAGCGCACAAGGTGATCCCGCTGTCGGTCACCTTCGACCACCGCGCGGCCACCGGTGGCGAAGCCGCCCGCTTCCTGCGCGCGATGATGGACGACCTGGCACTGGCCAGCTGATCGGTGGGTGCCAACCGTTGGTTGGCACATGCACTGGAAAAACGCCGGGCACAGCCCGGCGTTTTTTTGTGCCTGCTCCGTCGCGCTCCATCCACGCATGGCGTGGATCTACACAATGCGGGCGATCAATCGCGCGCGACCAGGCCTTCAGCACGGCTGTAGACCCGCAGGCGGTGGCCATCAGGATCTGCCCCGACAAAGGTGTGGCCGAACTCCAGCGTCACCGGCGCCTGCAGGATCTCCACACCAAGAGCGCGCCACGCATCGTGCATCTGCTGCACGGCCTCCTGGTTGGCGACCACCATCGCCAGTTCGGCGGCACCGGCCTGCGCGGACACCGGAGGCTGCACGTCGTCGCGCTGCCACAGGCCCAGTGCGGCGCCATCGCCGAGCAGGAACAGGGCAAAGCCGGGCGACTGCTCGACCGGCGGCTTGCCGAGGATGCCGCTGTAGAAGGTGGCGCTGGCGGCGACGTCGCGCACGTACTGCAGCAGGGTGCTGGGCGTGAACATGGGGAAGCTCCGTTGTTGGGAGCGCTCATGGTGGTATGGCCCTGCTGACAGATTCTGTCAGTAGCGGCGAGCGTGCTTGACTGCTGTTGCCACTGCCCTGGTAGAGGTCGAGCTTGCTCGACTGCTGTTCGCGAAGATCAAAGGCGGTCGAGCAAGCTCGACCCCTACCAGGAGCAGAGAGCAAAAGCCGCCAACCCATCGCACCAGCAGCAGAAAGCGAAGTGCAAGGACGGTCGAGCAAGCCCGACGCTACGAACGGTCCAGCCAGTCCGGTGCGATGCCCTGCGCCTTCTGCCAGCGTCGCAGCAGGGTGGCGCGTGGCACGAGGTAGTGATCCTCCAGCACACGCGCCTGGCGGATGCGGTCCAGACGGAAATGGCGGAAATCCTCGCGGCTCTCGCACCACGCCGCCAGCATCGGCACCTCATCGAAGTAGCCCAGCGCGAACGGCCAGACGATGCGCTCGCTGCGCTGGCCGTGCGCATCCTCGTAGCCGAACTTCAGGCGCTGCTGTGAACCCACTGCTTCGCGCACGGCCTGCAGACGCGCAGCCGGCACCTTGGCCGCAGCGCGCGAAGGGCCAACGCGCAGGCCACTGTCACGCAAGGCTTCCCGGCGCGCTGCTGGCAGCACATGCGCGATGCGCGCCAGGGCATCACGTGCGGCCTCGGCCAGCGCCGGCTCGGTGCGCGCGGCGACCCAGCGCAGGCCGAGCACCAGCGCATCGATCTCGGCCGGCGGCAGGGTCATCGGTGGCAGGGTGTCGCTCGGCGCCAGCTGGTAGCCAACGCCGGCCTCGCCACGCAGGTCAGCGCCCTGCTCACGCAGGGTCTCGATATCGCGGTACAGCGTGCGCAGGCTGATGCCCAGCGCTTCGGCCAGCGTCTGCCCGGCCACCGGCCGCCGATGGCGGCGCAGCAGCTGCAGCAACTGGGTCAGGCGCAGCGCACGTGACATCAGCCGACCAGTGCGCTCGATGCAACCACGTGCTCACCCGGCTGCGGGGCCAGCGCGGACTCGACCAGTGCCTTGGCGATCTCGCTCGCCGGGTTGATCCGCCACGCCCGTGGCAACACCGGCCCCAATGCACCCAACATCGTCAGGGCCAGGCGCTCGCCACGACGCACCTCGTTGCGCTCGCCCCCGATCAGCCCTGGACGAACCAGGGTCAACGCGTTGAAGCCCAGCGCGCGCAGGTCACGCTCCAGCTCGCCCTTCACCCGGCTGTAGAAGATCGACGACTGTGGATTGGCGCCGGCCGCGGAATTCAGCACATAAGTCTGTGCACCCTGTGCCTGCGCCAGGCGGGCGAAGGCCAACGGGTAGTCATGATCGATGCGATGGAAGGCCTCGCGGCTGCCGGCCTGGGCAATGGTGCTGCCGAGCGCGCAGATGACCGCGTCCACGCGCGCCCATGCTGGCGAAGTGGGCAACGCGTCGAAGGCCAGTACCGGGTTCTCCAGCTTCCCGTGGGTCATGCCCAACGGGCGGCGGGTGGGCGCCACCACGTCACTGCAGCGCGGGTCGTCCAGCAGCCGGGGCAGGGCCAGCCCGCCGACCAGGCCGGTCGCCCCCAGCAACATCACGCGCATCACCACCTCCACTGCGGCATCCTGTCGCCCATCCTAGCCGTTCAAGCCGTCGGCGGCCGCGCCGATATGCTGGAACCAGTCCCTGCCAGCCCCCAGGATTCGCTCCATGACGGACCAGCCCGACCACCGCCCTGCCCCCGGTACCGCCCTTGGGCCGCCGGCACGCGTGCGCGCGGTGGTGGACGATGGGCTGGGCGACCGCGTGGTACTGCAGGGCGGTGGTGCCGTGGCACTGCAGCAGCTGTTCGCCGGCGCCGACGCGCCGGAACCGCTGCTGGCCGCCTTCGCCAACGGTATGGCCACCCTGCCCGGCGAACTGGGTGACATGGGCGACCGCCTGCAGTCGGCGCAGGCCAGTGCCGATTGGCCGCGCTACGGGCGCGCGATGCGGCAGCTGATCGACAAGTACATCCGCACCATCGAACAGCATTCGCCGGACGGACAGCCGGAAAGCCTGCGCCTGTCCGAGCAGCTGCGGCTGCTGCTGGGTGGCGCGGTGGTGGCCCTGCTGCAGCACGACCCGGATCTGCGCGAACAAGCGCAGGCGCTGGCCACGCGCCTGCGCCAGTGGCAGCCGGGTACCGCACTGGAGCCGATCGAACAGGGCGTGCGCGAACTCGGGCACCAGGTCGGCGTGCGTGCCGAGAGCTGGCAGGAGCAGCAGGCGCTGCTGCTGGAACTGTTCGCGCTGCTGTTGGAAAACGTGAGCGAGCTGCTGGACGACCGCAGTTGGCTGCAGGGCCAGATCGCGGCGGTGCGCCAGCTGCTGGACGGGCCGCTGGAAGCCGAGGCAGTCGAGCGCACCCGTGCCGAACTGCGCGAAGTGATCTACAAGCAGGGCCTGCTGCGCCAGGGCATCGACGATTCGAAGGCGGCGATGCGCGGGTTGATGGGCGAGTTCATCGAGCGCATGGATGGCATGGCCACCAGCACCGGCGAATACCACGACCGCATCGGCAGCTACGCACTGCAGCTGCGCGAGGCGCGTAGCATCGCCGACCTCAACCAGCTGCTGCAGGACGTGATGCGCGACACCGGCAAGGTACAGCAGCAGGCCGCGCAGGCCCGCGATCACCTGGCCAATGCGCGGCAGGAAGTGGAACGCGCCGAACAGCGCATTGCCGAGCTGGAGCAGGAACTGCGTGCCGCCGGTGACCTGGCGCGCATCGATCCGCTGACCCAGGCGCTGAACCGCCGCGGCCTGGACGAACTGCTGCAGCGTGAACTGGCGCGTGCTGCGCGCAACAACTCACCGCTGGGCGTGGCGGTGATCGACCTGGATGATTTCCACCTGACCAACGAGGCGCACGGCCACGCCGGCGGCGATGCGTTGCTGCAGCACCTGGTGGCCGTTTGCAGGCTGCTGCTGCGCGCCACTGACGGCATCGCACGGCTGGGTGGCGACGAATTCGTGCTGGTGCTGCCGGAAACCCAGGGTGCCGACAGCATGGCCACCGTGCAGCGCCTGCAACGCTCACTGGCGCACCGTGTGCTGACCGTGCAGGACCGGCGCGTGCCGGTGCACTTCAGCGCCGGGCTGGCGCAATGGCAGCCGGGCGACGATACCGAGGCTTTGCTGCGCCGTGCGGATGACGCGTTGTATGCGGCCAAGCGACAGGGCAAGAACCGCGTGCAGGCGGGCTGACCGTCCGGCCCGTCGCGAACCGCTTTGGTAGGTGCCAACCTTGGTTGGCACGCGCGCCAAACAAAGCGCCGACCAAGGTCGGCCTCTACCGGGGAACCCGCCGGCGATGATCCCGACCCCCCTGAACCGCTTTGGTAGGTGCCAACCTTGGTTGGCACACGCAGGAAACGAAGCGCCGACCAAGGTCGGCCTCTACCTTGCGACCCGCCGGTGATTACTTGCCGCGCAGCTTCTGGAACCCGGTCACGGCCGCGAGCACGATGGCGCCGGCGATGATGCCGACCACCATGTTACCCACCGCGCTGACCAGCCAGCCCCACTGCCCCTCGCCGCCCATCGCCTGTACTGCGTGGTGCAGCGCCGGTACGTTGTGCACCAGGATGCCTCCGCCCACCAGGAACATGGCAATGGTGCCGGCCACCGACAGGAACTTCATCAGCCACGGCGCCGAGGCCACCAGGCCGCGACCGAAGGCGGCCACGGCCCCACCCTTGCGCGACAGGTACAGGCCGACGTCATCAAGCTTCACGATGCCCGCCACCAGCCCATAGACGAAGACCGTCATCGCCAGTGCAACCACGGCCAGCGTGACCAGCTGGTTGGTGAACGATGCGGTGGCGACCACGCCCAGGGTCAGTACGATGATCTCGGCCGAGAGGATGAAGTCGGTGCGGATCGCGCCTTTCACCTTGTCCTTCTCCCACGCCACCATGTCCACCTGCGCGTCGGCCAGCGCCTTGCGCCGCTCGGCCTGATGCTCGGCGTCGTCCTCGGCCGAGTGCAGGAACCGGTGCGCCAGCTTCTCAACGCCCTCAAAGCACAGGAACGCGCCGCCGATCATCATCAGCGGCACGATCAGCGGCACGTTCCAGCCGCGGCTGTGCAACCAGGCCTCCAGCGCACTGATCGCCAATGCTGCGGGCACCAGGATCACCTTGTTGACCAGCGAGCCCTTGGCCACCGCCCACACCACCGGCAGTTCGCGGTTGGCGTTGACCCCGGTGACCTGCTGCGCGTTCAGCGCCAGGTCGTCGCCCAGCACGCCGGCGGTTTTCTTCGCCGCGACCTTGGTCAGGACCGAGACATCGTCGAGGAGGGTGGCGATATCGTCGAGCAGGGCGAACAGGCTGGCACCGGCCATGGGAAGTCCAGAGAGGGAATGAGCGGATTCTGACCGATCCGGTGGGGACTGCGGAAGACGTCGGATTCACCGCGTGCCCACCGCCCCCCGGCGACACTGCGGAATCCGGACATCGCCGGCCCGTGGCCGGCGCTACCTGTCTTCGTCGCATGGGAGTTCCGCTTGAGCAATCCGCCCACCGCCAATGGCAATCCTCCGCTGGTCAAAGGCATGAACCGGCGCAGCCAGATCCTGCGCCTGCTGATGCGCTATCGCCATTCAGGGGTGTTCTCGGGCATGAACCTGGATGCCGCAGGCAATCCAGCCGACGTTCCCGCGGACGGCAACCCGGAACAGTTCGTCAGCGATCTGGAAGCGCTGGGCCCGACCTTCGTCAAGCTGGGCCAGATGCTATCCACGCGCCCGGACATGGTGCCGGTGGAGTTCGCCACAGCCCTGGAGCGCATGCAGGAAAAGGTGGCCGAGATTCCGGTCGAGCGCATCCATGCGATCGTCGAGCAGGAGCTGGGCGCACCGGTGAACAAGCTGTTCGCCTCATTCGATCCCGAACCGCTGGGCTGTGCCTCGATCGCGCAGGTGCATCGCGCGGTGCTGCACGACGGACGCCAGGTGGCAGTGAAAGTGCAGAAGCCTGAAGTGGCTGCACAACTTCGCTCGGACCTGGAGGCGCTGCGCAGCTTCGCGCTGGCCGCCGACCACCTGACCCAGGTGGGCCGCCGCGTGCGCCTGCGCGACTGGCTCAACGAGTTCGCAAAGACCCTGATGCAGGAGCTGGACTACCACGCCGAGGCCGAGAACCTGGCCCGTTTCGGCCGACACCTGAAGCCGTTCCGCCGCCTGTGGATTCCGCAGCCGCTGTGGGACTACAGCAGCCAGCGCGTGCTGACCATGGAACTGGCCACCGGCGTGCGCGTGGATGCGATTCCCGATGTGCGCCGCACCGAACAATCGATGGACCCGCTGGCGGCGGCGCTGATCCGCGGCTACCTGGACCAGATCTTCGTGCACGGCGAGATCCACGCCGACCCGCACCCCGGCAACCTGCGGGTGATGCCCGATGGACGGCTGGCGATCTTCGACCTGGGCATGGTCGCGCACATGCCGCCGCGCCTTCGCGAGCGGCTGCTGAAGATCCTGTTCGCCGCAGTCGATGGCCGTGGCGAGGAAGTAGCCGACGATCTGATCAGCATCAGCACGCGGCTGGAGGCCTTCGACGAAGAGCGCTACCTGCGCGAGACCGGCCAGCTGATCGCGCGCTACGCCGCCAGCGGCAGTTTCTCCGAAGGCCGCGTGGTGCTGGACATGGTGCGCATCGCCACCGCCTGCGGCCTGCGCACCCCGCCGGAACTGAGCCTGCTCGGCAAGGCGCTGCTCAACCTGGAAACCGTATGCCGCTTGCTGGCACCGGACCTGGATACCCGCCGTATCGTCGAACGCCAGCTGCAGCACGTGATGCGTGCGCGCCTGAAGAAGTCCCTGTCGGCAGCCAACATCGCCAGCGAGGCGATGGAGCTGCAGCAGCTGCTGCGCGATGGGCCGCGCAAGCTGTCGGACATCATGGCGCTGCTGGCCGAGAACCGTCTGCAGATGAAGGTGACGGGCCTGGAAGAATCGCGGCTGATGGAGAACCTGCAGAAGATCGCCAACCGCGTGGCGGCCGGCATCATCAGCGCGGCATTGATCATGGCCGCCGCGATGATGATGAAGATCGACACCGGCTGGCATCTGTTCGGCTACCCGCTCATCGCCCTGATTCTGTTGTTCATCGGCGTAGTGCTCGGCCTTGGCATCGTGACCAGTGCATTGCTGTTCGATCGTCGCGCGCGGGCACGCGAAGAGCGCGGGCATCGCTAGCGAATCTACGAAAACACCCGTATTCATGCGGTTTTTAATGCAATCCAACGAAGCCTTTCACGCTCGTTTTACCTTCTGAGCGCGATTTCGCGCGCGTCATTTCAACAAACATTTCAGTCAGGTTCGTGCATGCACTATCGGGTCATCGGCCTGTCACATGCATGTGCTTGCGGCAGCGCCGGTCGGATGGACACGCGTCGGTACGACGTCCATCACCACCACCCCGTCACTGCCGAAGCTGCCTATGCTCTGGATACTGCTGCTGTCGTTGTTGCTGCTGTGCTGGTTGTTCCTCGCGTCCGGCAAATGGGTGTGGTGGAAGGCCAGTGCGTTCTCGCTGCTGCTGCTCACGCTCAGCGCATGGTGGCTGATCGACAAGCTGTCCGGTGATGGGCTCAACGCCGCCACGCTGTACCACCTCGGCGCCGACATGGAAGGCGCCGGAGTCTCCGACTTCAAGGGCTACATCGCCGGCTTCATCGTGCTGGCGCTGGTCTCGCTGCTGCCGCTGTTCGCCACGCGGGTGAAGCGCTGGCGCCGGCCCGGCCACGGTGGCGCGCTGTTCGCGGGCTTCGCGGCCGTGTGGGTGGCCACGATCATGATCAGCCCGCTGGCCCGCGACGGCCAACGCCTGTACCAGCAGCTGCGCCCGGTCGACTTCGCCCGCATCGCCCCCGAATACCAGGTACCGACGCAGCCGCTGCAGCGCCCGCGCAACATCGTCTGGATCTACGGCGAGAGCCTGGAGCGCACCTACCTGGACGAAAACGTATTCCCGGGCCTGATGCCCAATCTCAACCGGCTGGCGTCCGAGTCGCTGGACGTGCGCAACCTGGCCTCGGCCGAGGGCAGCGGCTGGACCATTGCCGGCCTGGTGTCGTCGATGTGCGGCGTGCCGCTGACCACTTCGCAGGGCGATGAGAACAGCATGGACCGGATGGGCAGCTTCCTGCCCAAGGCGGTGTGCCTGGGCGACTACCTGAAGCAGCAGGGCTATACCAACCATTACCTGGGCGGGGCCAACGGCCAGTTCGCCGGCAAGGGCCAGTTCCTGGCCAGCCACGGTTTTGACGAAGTGCATGACCTCGCCTGGTTCAAGCAGCAGAAAAAGATCGGACGCATCCACTACTCCGCCTGGGGCGTGCACGACGACGTGCTGCTGGATGCCGCCTACCAGCGCTTCGAACAGCTCTCGCGCGCCGGCTCGCCGTTCATGCTCACCACGCTCACCATGGACACCCACCACCCGGCGGGCCATCTGCCGGTGTCGTGCAAGGGCGAGCGCTACCAGAGCCAGTACGGCAACATCAACATGCTCAACGCGCTCAAGTGCAGTGACCGGCTGATCTCGCAGCTGGTCGAACGCATCCAGGCCAGCCCGTACGACAAGGACACGCTGATCGTGATCGCCTCCGACCACCTAGCGATGCCCAACGATCTGACCCACATCCTGACCCGGCAGAAGCGCGAGAACCTGCTGCTGTTCCTGGGCGATGGCATTGCGCCGCAGCAGCTCAGCGCCGACGCCGGCACCACCCTGGATTCGGGTGCGACCCTGCTCAGCCTGCTGGACCCGAACCTGAAGACGATGGGTTTTGGCCGTTCACTGATCGATACCCAGCGCGCGCCCAGCGCCAGCGTGGCCACCCAGCGTGATGGCGGCCGAGATTACCCGCAGTACCTCGCCTTCGCCCGCTCGCTGTGGCTGGGTGAGCCGACCCGCGAACTGAGGATCGACGGCGACGACCAGGTGGTGGTCGGCCTGCAGCACGTGCAACCGCCGGTGCTGCTGGAATACGACAAGGACTGGGGATTGAAGTCGGTGTATCTGGAGAACACCTCGCGCCAGTTTGATGATGCCGACCCGGACAACACCCTGGCCTATGTCGACCGCTGCACCGCGTTCGAGGACGGCTCGGCCGATGGCGACTGGTGCGCTCTGCTGGTCAACCGTGACAACGGCATCAAGCTGTACCGCGACAACGACCTGCGTGGCGGCATTGCCGTGGACGCACCGCTGGACGCATTCCAGGGCCCGCGCCCGAGCGTGCGCCAGGCGCACATGATCACCCAGAAGGGTCGCCGCACCCGCGCCGGCCAGTACATGCTGCAGCTGGTGGCGAGCACGCGCCCGGATCGCGGCTTCTGGATCGAGGCGGTGTCCTCGCAGCGCAAGGTGGTGCTGGCCCAGCAGTGGGTGCAGCCCGATGCCAACGGCAAGATCAACGTGTCGTTCGGGCTGGACCATGAAGTGGATGATCTGGAGATCCGCGCGTGGTTGAATCATGCCGAGAAGCTGGCGGTGGACACGTTCGCACTGGTGCCCTCGCGCGGCCGACCGCGGGGGTAGGGCTCTTTGCAGGGCTGCGCCCTGCACCCGTGGTAGTGCCGGCCGCTGGCCGGCAACCTCAGAAGCAACGGCAACAGCGGGCATTCCGTGGTTGGGCGGGGTGGGTCCGGTCGCGGGGGACGCTGCAAGTCCCCCTTCCGGGGCCCGGCCCAGCCGCTGGCGGCTGTGCGTTCGGGCGCTTGCGAAGCAGTGCTTCGCAAGCAAAGCGCCCTCACCCATGTAAGCTCGGTCGCCGCATCCATGCGGCTCACGC
>NZ_JCAFRY010000012.1:0-130386 GCF_059368675.1 Stenotrophomonas sp. YJH_SMC_120 | reverse complement strand
CGGTTCAGGGAGAATCCGGCGTGGGGACCCAAGCTACTTCTCGGTCGCAAGACCTGGATCCACACGGTCGCCCACGCCGGGCTCTCGGCACCCAAGGTGCCAGATTGGCAAGAGATAAGATCCACGCCATGCGTGGATGGATGCGCCTGCGATTACAGCGCCTGCATCCCGCCCTTGGGCAGCGTCACGCCAGGCTCCAGCGCCGGCAGCAGTTGCCGCAGCAGCGCGGGGTTGTCCAGCAGTGCAGCGCCGTCAATGAAACTCCATCGGGTTGTGCCGACGCGGCGCACGGCGAGCATGAACGAGGTGCTGCGCATCGGCGCCTCGCGCACGCGCAGCAGCGATTGGCGTGGCACGAAGCAGACTTCTTCATCACCGGCTGCATAGGTGCGGCCCGGCACACCGGCCTCGTCGCTGATGATGGTGACCCCGGCCTTGCGCAGCTCTTTCAGGGTGTCGCGGGTCATCCGCGCATAGGCCTCATCGCCCCCGGCCAGGCGCTTCAGGCTGGGATGGGTGCGGGCGATGATCAGCTCGGCATCGCCGCGGGCGAATGCGCCCATCATCGCCTGCACGTCCTGGCGCAGGGCCGCCGACTCGTCGGCGCTGAGTACGCCGGCCCGCGCCGCCGGGGCCATCGCGGCCAGCAGCAGGAGCAACAGGGGAACAAGCAGGTATCGGCGCATCGGCGGGTGTCTCACAGGGCACCGCCGCACTATACGGTGGATGCGAAAACAGCGTCCCATCGATGGCGCTGGTATCCCGAAAATCACTACTTACTATCGGTAGGTAGTGATTTCTGGAGACCCCCCATGCACAGCCTCATTGTCATCGCCCACCCTGAACCCGGTTCGCTGACCCATGCGATGGCGCATCGCATCGGCGATGCCATCACTGCTGCCGACGCCCGCAACACCGTGGCCTACGCCGATCTGATGGCCGAAGGCTTCGATCCGCGCTTCAACGCCCAGGACCAGGCCTTGTTCCGCAGCACTGGCGCGGTACCGGCCGACATCGCCGCCGAGCACGCACGGCTGGAGGCCACCGATACGCTGGTGCTGGTGTTCCCGTTGTACTGGTGGTCGTTCCCGGCACTGCTGAAGGGCTGGATCGACCGTGTCTTCACCAACGAATGGGCCTACGCACAGGACGCGCAGGGCAAGCTGGTGAAGAAGCTGCAGCGCCTGAACGTGCATCTGGTGGGGCTGGGCGGCGCCGACGCAGCGATGGTCGAACGACGCGGCTACGATGCGGCGATGAAGACGCAGATCGACATGGGCATCTTCGACTACTGTGGCGCACGCGTGCTGACGTCCGACCTGCTGCTGGATGCCGATACCGGTGCGGCCGGAGCGCATCTGCAGACCGCGCTGGCGATCGGCCGTAAAATAGGCACTCCGATGCGCTGATCGCCGTGTTCCGCCGATGCCCGCCAACGCCGCTCCCACGCGCCGCCGATTGACCCGCGAGCAACGCGCCCGCCAGTTGCTGGACGTGGCCTGGGCGCTGGTTGGTGACGAAGGCACCGACGCGTTGACGCTGGGACGGCTGGCCGAGGCGGCCGGTGTGACCAAGCCGGTGGCCTACGATCACTTCGTGACCCGCAACGGCCTGCTGGCCGCGCTCTACGATGACTATGACGGGCGGCAGACGGTGGTCTTCCACGAGCGTATCGGCCGCGCCCGCGCGCAGCTGGCCGACCGTGCGGCGGCCATCGCCTCCGGCTACATCGACTGCATCCTCAGCCAGGGCAGTGAAGTGCAGGGCATCCTCGCCGCGCTGGTGGGAGCGCCGGAACTGCACGAGGTGCGGCGGCGTTACCAGCAGGACTTCATCGACAACTGCGACGTATGGCTGGGTCCGTTTGCCGCCGATGGCACGGTGCCCCTTGCTGGGCGCTGGGCGATTCTCGGTGCGGCTGAAGCCCTGTCCGAAGCCGTGGCGGCAGGCGCGCTGGACAAGACCAACGCCGAGGCCGAGCTGCAGCGGCTGATCGTGGCGACGGTCAAGCGGCGCTGAGCGGCTTCGGGCGTCAGGCCCCGGCGGTGCTGCTGGCCAGCGTGGCGAATCCTGCCGCCAGCTGATCGCGTACCAGTGCGTCGCGCGCGTCGCGGCTTTCAGAACCCAATACCACGGTGATCAGGCGTACCGGCTGATCCCGCCCGGGCACTGCCCGGCATGCCGTGGCGGCCAGGCAGAAGCCTGCTGCCTGGGTGTAGCCGGTCTTCAATCCATCCACGCCGTCATCGCCAAGCAGCGCATTCTGGTTGTTGCGGCTGAAGCTGCCATGCACGAACGCGCGCTGCGCGGTGATTGCCAGTATCTGCGGATGGTCATTCAGCAGGCAGGCGGCCAGCACCGCCATGTCGCGCGCGCTGGATGCATGGTGCGGCGTGGTGATGCCGGAGACGCTGGCGAACCAGCTGCTGCGCAGGCCGAGCTGGCGTGCGTGCCGGTTCATGCGCTCCAGGAACGCAGGCTGCGATCCGTCCAGGTGGCGCGCGATGGCCAGCGCCGCGTCATTGCCGGAGACGATCATCAACCCCTCCAGCAGGCGCGCGAGCGTGACCGTTTCGCCGGGCACCAGGCCCATGCGCGTTTCATCGTCGGCGACCGCATGCACGTCGTCGGCGGCGATGGTGACTTCGTCGCCCCACGAGCGCCCGCGCTCCTCGACACATTCGTAAGCCGCGTAGGCGGTCATCAGCTTGGTCAGCGAGGCCGGCTGCCTGGCGATATCCGCGTTGTGCTGGTGAATCACCGCGAAAGTTGCCGCATCGAGGGTGATGGACGACAGCGGTGCACGCGCAGGAGCAGGAGACGGCATGGAAGCGACGATGGTAGCGGGGACCCTGGAGGATAGTGTGCGGCGGCTGCACGAAGCTGAAATATTGAAACGATATAACGTATCGCCATTGTGGGCCGCCGATGGCCCGACGGGACATCCGATGACTGCACGCATTCCACGCCGCTGGCTTCATTCTTCGTTGCTGCTCGCGCTGGCCGCACTTGGCGGCTGCCAGCCCAACCTGCGCGCCGAGGCTGTTTCCACCGCCGAAGCCGGTCCGCTCAATGTGATCGTGATGATCAACGACGGTGCCGGCTGGGGTACCTGGGACGCCGCCGCCTACTGGCAGTACGGCAGCCGTGAAGGCGCACCCTATGCGGATTTCCCACTGCGCCTGGCGGTGACCACCTTTCCGTTGAACGCGAGCAGCCAGCCGACCGGTGACAACGCGCAGACGCTTGGCTACGACCCGGCCAAGGCCTGGGATGACGCGCCGGTTCCTGCGCAGGACCTGCCCTTTGCGGGCTACCGGTACCTGGCCGCGGTGGCTACCGACAGTGCGGCGGCGGGCACTGCGCTGTCCTCGGGGATCAAGACCTACAACAACGCCATCAACTTCAACAACGATGGCCAGCCGGTCGAGTTCAATACGCTGCGCGCCAAGCGCCTGGGCATGGCCACCGGCGTGGTCACCTCGGTGCCGTTCGCGCATGCCACGCCGGCCGCGTTCGCGGCGCAGAACGAATCGCGCAGCAACTATCACGCCATCGCACACCAGATGCTGGCGCAGGGCCACATGGACCTGGTGATGGGCACGGGTGGCCCGGGCTACAGCGTCGACGGCCGCGCCTGCCATGAAGGTGCGGACGCCGCGAAGGCGGAGGGCTGTGCGAATCCATGGGAGTGGGTGTCGCAGCAGGATTGGCAGCAGCTGGAAGCGGGCACCACCATCGGCGGCAATCCGGCGGGACCGTGGCGCCTGATCCGCAGCAAGGAAGCGTTCGCCGCACTGGCGCAGGGACGGTTGCCGGCCGACCGGCCGCTGATCGGTGTACCGCGCGTGGCCAACACACTGCAGCAGGCGCGCCAGCTGCAGGTGCTGGGCAAGGATGCAGGCACGCCCTCGGGAGTGAGGAAGATCGACAGCGTGCCCGATCTGGCGACCATGACGCGTGGCGCACTGCAGTTCCTGCAGCAGCGCTCGTCCAAGGGGCTGTACCTGATGGTGGAAGGCGGCGCCACCGACTGGGCCGCACATACCAGTGCGTGCGGCACCGAATGGCATTACGGCCAGTGCAGCGATCAGCCGCAGTATGGCCGGCTGATCGAAGAGACCGTGGAGTTCAATGACGCGGTGGCGGCGGTGGTCGACTGGATCGAGCGCAACGGTGGCTGGGAGCGCAACCTGTTGATCGTCACCACCGACCACGACAACAGCATGCCGATGGGCCCGGATGCACAGGACGTGGCTTTCGCGCCGGTACGCAACAACGGTCGCGGCCGCATGCCCGGAATCAGCTTCCGCCCCACCGGCAACCACCCCAACGCGCTGGTGCCGCTGTGGGCCAGGGGCGCCGGCGCGGAGCTGCTGGGCAAGCGCGTGCGGGGCGTCGATGCCGGCTACCGTCAGCACGTGCGCTGGAACGACGGCAGCTACATCGACAATACCGACGTGGCTGCCGCAGTGCAGGAAGCGCTGCAGCGTCCACGGTAACGCCCGGTTGCACGCGGACTGTTGTCGAGGCAGCCTGCGCACATGCAGTCGGATATCCGCATCGACGGTCGTGTCTTCGCCTACGTCTTCCCCTGTGCGTGGGAAGACTACGCGAAGATTGGTTTCTCACGTGATCCGCTTGGGCGCATCAGCGCATTGCACCGGCGTTGGTTCGAGTTCTTCGATCTCGACGCCGGTGCGCTGGTGGAAGCGGAAAGCGAGCGCGATGCGCGGGATCTGGAGCTGCAGCTGCGTTCGCCGTTCAAGGCGCACCGCGCGCCGGCGCCGATGACGGTCCAGGACAAGGCTGGAGGCCGCACCGAATGGGTACGTGGTGCCAACCACGCTTTGTCGCTTGCGGTTGCCGGCCTGGGCGAACAGGGCTATCGCTGCTATCCACTGAAGGGATGGCTGCGAGCCGCCCTTCGCCTGCGCATGGACCGGCTGCACGACTGGGCTGCGGTGCAGCTTCCCGAAGAGGAAGGCCTGCGGATCCCCGGTGGCCCCGGCGAGGGCGCGCTGCGTGACACCCTCGACGGTTGTCGGGCATTGGACATCGATCCGATCCCGTGGCTGCCTGAACACGTCCAACGCTGGTATGCAGGTTGAGGAGCCTTCAACGGGTTCGCGGCGGCTGAACCGGCGCGGCCGGTTGCCGCGCGCACTGCGGGGCAGGTGTGGACGGGCTGGCCAGCTGGCGTGCCAGCTCGGCGCTGGCCACGTGGCCCTGCAGGAACAACAAGCCGCCGAAGATGTTCATGAGCGTGCCTCCACTTGAGTGGATTGCACGATACGGGCAGCATGGACGGGCAAAAAGCGACATTTCCGCAAGCATGACTTGAGAGAATTTCAAGCCTTATGTCCCGCCCTCCGCTCCATGCGCTCCAGGGCTTCGTGGCTGCCGCCCGGCTTGGCAACCTGTCGCGCGCGGCGGCGTCGATGAACCTGACCGTCAGCGCGCTCAGCCACCAGATGAGGCAGCTGGAAGAACGGCTCGGGCAGCCGCTGCTGATCCGCCAGCCGCGTGGTATCACCCTTACCCTTGAGGGGCAGCGCCTGCTCGAGCAGGTGGGGCCGCATCTGGATGCGATAAACGAAGCCTTCCAGCCCTATGCCGCGCGTGCCGAGCACGTGCTGACGATCAGTGCGGTGCCATCGATGGCATCGGCCTGGCTGGTGCCGCGCCTGGGTCACTTCGTGGCTGAGCACCCGCAGATCGAGATCAACCTGCAGTCGAGTGAGCGCCTGATTGATTTCGAGCGGCAGCGCCAGTTCGACGCCGCGCTGCGGCTGGGCAGCGGGCAATGGCCGGGCCTGGTGGTGGAACCGCTGTTCGACGAGTGGCTGGTGCCGATGGCGAGCCCCGCGCTGATCGAGCGCATGGGGGGCATCGACCGTGTACCGCTGACCCAGTGGCCGCTGCTCGGTGATCCCGACGGCGCGTGGGGCGCCTGGTTCGCGTTGAGCGGGCAGAGCCCGCCATCGCGCTTCGTGGCGGTGCTGGATGATTCGGAGGCGCACCATCGCGCCGCACTGGATGGCGTAGGCGTGGCCCTTGGCCGGGTGACCCGGGCACGCCTGCTGCTGGAATCCGGCCAGCTGGTCGCGCTGTCCAGCCAGCGCCTGAAGACGGCGTGGCCGCATTGGCTGGTGTACCCGCAGCGCTCGGCCAGCCATCGCGGCTTCCTCGCGTTCCGCGACTGGCTGCATGCGCAGGCCGCCGAGCATGTGCAGCACATGGCGGACGCGCATCTGTAACGCCGCGCGGTGCTCGATCTCGACTCTACAGTCACTGCACCAGGGTGACCGCCTGCCCGGCACGCGCGAACGCTTCCTCCAGCAACGGGCCCGCCTTGATCGCTTCCACTTCCTCAAACAGCGCCCGCAGCGCATCGGCGGGGCGTGAGGCCGGTGCCGCCACTGCCTGCTGGATCGCGGTGAAGCGATCGGCCAGCACCCGATGGCCGGGATGTGCCTTCGCCCAGGCCGCCAGCGGCTGGCGTACACCGGCGGCGGCATCCAGGCCGTGCTGGTCGAACAGGGCGATGGCCGCTGCCGAGGTGTCCGCCCGCTCGATCGTGGCATGGCGCAGTTCCCGGCTCAGGAACAGGTCATAGGCCGCGCCACGCCCCACCGCGATGCGCAGTCCGTCGCGGTCGAGGTCGGCCACTTGCTGCGCCGGGCTGTCTTCGCGCACCAGGTAAGTGCCTTCGATCTCCACATACGGAGCGCTGAAGGCGATGCGGTCGGCACGCGCCGGATCGATCGCCAGGAAGGCCAGATCCCAGCCGTCTTCGCCCGCTGCGGCGACCACCGAGGCTGCGGCACCGTGGCAGGTGAAGCGTGCCTGCACCCCCATCCGTTGCGCCAACGCGGTAGCCAGTTCCAGCGAGGGGCCGCGCGGTGAGCGCGCATCGCCCTGTGCCAGCACCGGGTTGCCCAGGTTGATCGCCACGCGCAGGAAACCGTGCGGTGCCAGCGTACGTCGGTGGTCGGCCAGGGACATGCAGGACTCCACGGGGCAGGGGAGACCCAGCATGCCAACAACGCTGTCCGCGTGGCGTGGACTCAGCCGCGCGCGGCGAAGGTGCCGTGGAAGCCCAGTGGCACCGCATACGGCAGCCACGCCTGGGCCAGCGGACCGTCATCCACATGGCGCGCATCCAGCACGGCCAGACCGCTGCGCTGGTTCACCGGATCGAGCAGGGTGCCGATCAGCCAGCCGTCATCGGCGTTGCGGCTGCCCGGGCGCGGTACGAACACATGCTCTTCGGCCATGATGTCCGCCCCGTAGTTCCAGAGCTGGCGGCGTCCGTGCTCGATCTCGAACGCGGCCACCGCGTTGAAGTACGGCGCAGTGGCCGTGCCGTCGATGGTCGGCGCATACAGCCGTGCGCCACGTGTGTTCGCCGAGCGCGGGTCGAACAACGGGAACTCCACGGCGCTGATGCCCAACGTCTGCCAGCGGGCCTGTCCACGACGCAGGTCCAGATGCAGCTCGACCAGGCTGGCGCCACTGTTGGCCGCGTGTGCGCCATCACCGGCCATCGCTTCCTTCATCGGCGAGCGCGCCTCGTTGATGTCGTCGTGGCGCACTGCGCGCAGCACGATGCCGCCATCGCGGGTGAACGCGTCGCCGAAGTGGTAGATCGCCGCGAACGGGGCCTCGAACCATTGCGCCTTGTCCGGGGCATACTTGGCGACCACCGCGATGCGCACCGGACGCTGCGGTGCGAACTGCATGCGCTCGAAGAAGCTGCCACCTGCGCCGGTGAAATCGAACGGCATCATCACGAACACCAGGTGCTGGTCGGTCATCGCGAAGGCATGCAGGTAGCCATGCTCGGGTGTTTCGATCACATTGGCGCTGCGCAGCTGGCCGTCCGCACCGATGTGCCAGACCAGGAGGCCATGGCCCCCCGTCAGGCTGATCGAGCCGAAGTTCCAGAGGCTGCCGTCGCGGTCGGCCAGCGGGTGCGCCGAGAACGGCAGCGCCGCCAGGTCCGGACGCCAGGTGACAGGGCCAAGCGTCCGCAGCGAATCCGGGTCCACTTCGAACGCCGAACCGGATTCGCACAGGGCGAACAGGCGGCCATTGATCATCGTCACCGAGGTGTTGGCCACGTTGGCACCATCGTTGTTGCGTACCGCCAGCGCACCGGGAACGCTGGTGCCGGCGGCCGGATACTGGAAGCGGCCGGCCTTCTGTTCACGGGTGAATTTCGGCGTGGCGACCATGCGCCCGTGATGGGTCAGGCTGCCATCACCATTGAAGCGCCAGCCATGCACCATGCCGTCGCCGTCGAACCAGTGGTCGTAGCGGAAGCCATCGCGCTCGGTCCACGCCGGACCGTTGCGGTACAGCGTGCCAGCCAGGCCTGACGGCAGCTTTCCCTGCAACTGCACGGTGGCCGGGCCGAGGCTTTCGCTGCCGACGCTGCGCCAGCCGAGCAGCCACGGGTGTTCCTGCATGCCCTGCGCGAACCGCGCCGGGTCGCCGGCGAAGGCGGGAGCGCTGCGCAGCGCGGTGGTGCCCAGGGCCAGACAGGCACTGCTGCTGAGCAGGGTACGAAGGAAGCGGCGACGGTCCATGGTGGCCTCGAGTCTGGATGCAGGAATCAGCGCAGGGTGATGTCGATGGCGGTGCCGGCGGCCGGTACGTCGACGCGCGCCTCGTCGAAGGTCGGCTTGCGCATCACCTTCGGATTGTTGCTGAAGCCGTAGCCCTCCACCGGCATCCCGACCAGGTTGGTGTCGAGCTTGCCGTTGTCGTTCTCGTCGTGGGTGAGCAGCACGGCATAGCTGCCGGCCGGAACGCCCTTGAACGTGAAGTGGGCGCTGTCGCCGCTGGGCGCCGCCTGCTGGGCCTGCACGGGCCTGGCCTTGCCGTCCCAGGCGGCGGCGCTGTCGACCAGCGCAACGCGCAGGGTGCCGGTCTGCACACGGACGTCGTGCACGGTCACGGCCAGGTCGGCGGCGTGGGCACTGCCGGCCAGGGCCAGGGCAGTCAGGGCGGTGCTGAGCAGGGCGGTGCGGATCATGGCAGTGGCTCCGGAAGTGTGTGTGGCGGTGTGGCGCCAGTCTGCGTGCGGCGCTGCACCGGGTTCAGGGCCAGTGGTCATCGATTCGACGTGCCAGAAGTCACTTTCTGCGCCGGACCCATTGCCGCCGGCGTGCGCGGCGGTCAGCATCTGGCCATGCCCAGCCTGTTCCGCCATCTGTTGCGTCCCCTCAGCCTCGCCGGCCTGGCCACCGTGCTGGTGGTGGGCCTGTCATTCGCGGTGCAGCGCAACGGTGCCGGGCTGAGCCTGCTGCTGCTTGCCGTGTTCCTGCTGCTGTTCGTGGTGCACGGCTGGGCGTCGGTGCCATCCCGCGTGCGCGCTGTCGCGGCGGTGTTGCAGGCGTTGCTGGCGGTCGTGCTGGTTGCGCTGCAGCCGCGTACCGGCACCGCACCGGTACTGCTGGTGGTGCTGGTGGCGCAGCTGGCCGAGCATTGGCCACCGCGCTTCGTGCTGGCTGTTGCACTGCTGGCCAACCTCGCCATGTATCTCGTGCTGCGCTACAGCGGCTTCAGCCAGCCGCTGCTGGTGGTGCTGCTCTATGGCGGCTTCCAGGCCTTTGCCGCACTGACCGCACACTATGCCCGCAGCACGGCGCTGGCCCGCGATGACCTGGCCCGCGTCAACGCCGACCTGCTGGCCACCCGCGCGCTGCTGGCCGACAGCGCACGCGATGCCGAGCGCCTGCGCCTGGCGCGCGAACTGCACGATGTGGCCGGGCACAAGCTCACCGCGATGCGCTTGAACCTGCGTGCCCTTGCGGCCGACCCTGTGCTGGCCAGGCGCGAAGGATTGGTGCTGGCCGAGCAGCTGTCCGGCGAGTTGCTGGCCGACATCCGCCAGGTGGTGCAATCGATGCGCGATGATCGCGGCCTCGATCTGGCCACCGCATTGCACGCGCTGGCCGCGCCGTTCCCGCGCCCGAAGCTGCAGCTGCAGATCGGCGAGTGCGTGCGCGTGGTTGACCCGCTGATGGCCGAGACCGTGCTGCGCCTGGTACAGGAAGCGCTGACCAATGCCGCCCGGCATGGCAACGCAGACACCGTATGGCTGACGATCAACGAGGAGGATTCCCGGTTGCGTATCGACATCCGTGACGACGGCCAGCGCGCCGAGCGTATCCGCGAGGGCAACGGCATCGCCGGCATGCGTGAGCGCCTGGCCGCAGTGCGTGGCCAGTTGGAACTGGCCCGCACCGCACAGGGCGGCATGCACCTGACCGCCTGGGTGCCGGCATGAACGGCAGCGCGATCCGTGTTGCCCTGGCCGACGACCAGGCGCTGGTCCGCGCCGGGCTGCGTGCGTTGTTGCAGGGGTTGGGCGTGGACGTGGCGCTGGAGGCCGAGGAGGGCCAGGCGTTGCTGGACGCGCTGTCCACCCAGCGCGTGGATGTTGTGCTCAGTGACATCCGCATGCCCGGGATGGACGGCATCGAAGCAGTGCGCCAGCTGCGCGCGCGCGGCGATGCCACGCCGTGGCTGCTGCTGACGACCTTTGATGAAAGTGACCTGCTGCTGCGCGCCAGCGAGGCCGGCGCACAGGGCTTCCTGCTCAAGGACGCCGCACCCGCAGACCTGCGCGAGGCGATCGAGCGCGTCGCCGCAGGTGAAACCCTGCTGCTGCCGGTCAGCACCGAGCCGGTACGCGCCCGCTACCGCTTCCACGATGAAGCACCGCCCACCGATACCTTCGGGGAACGCGAGGTGGCGATCCTGCGCTTGCTGGCCGGTGGCTACAGCAACAAGGAGATCGCGCGCAGCCTGTTCCTGGCCGAGGGCACGGTGAAGAACTACGTGTCCGCCATACTCGACAAGCTGGGCACCCGCGATCGCACCCGTGCGGTGCTGAAGGCGATTACCCTGCGCATCATCTGAGTGGACCGAGCAAGGAGTGCCAGTGAACCCGATCCTGCATGTGGAAATCCCGGCCAGTGACCTGGACCGTGCCATCACGTTCTACCAGCGGTGGCTGCAGGTCGCGGTGGACGAACCTGTGGTGCTGCACGACTGCCGGATGGCCTACCTGCCGTTCTCCGATGAGGCCGCCGGTGCCAGCATTGCGCTGGTGCTCGGCGCGGACTACCGGCCTTCCGAACAGGGGGCGCGCGTCTACATCGGCGTCGATGACCTGGATGCGAGCCTGGAGCGAGCACTGCAAGCGGGCGCCGAGCTGTGCTTCGGACCCGCCGATGCGGGCGACTGGCGCGTGGCCGAGATCCGCGACAGCGAAGGCAACCGCATTGCGCTGCAGGCGCGCGCAGCTCTGTAGAGCCGAGACCACGCTCGGCTGCTGTTGGCCCAGCCGCTCCAGCTCAGCCGAGCATGGGCTCGGCCCTACAAGGTCGCGGCGCGCGAGCGCTGCAGCCAGTCATTGATGGCCGGGTCCAGTCGCGGGTCGTCCGGTAGCTGCATGCCGAAGCGCTGTTGCAGCACGGCACGCACATCACCCACATCATGCAGCGGGCGCTTGTCCGGTGCCTGCCCGGGACGATACTCGGTGTAGTTGCCGCTGCCGATGGTGCGGCGCCAGTCCGGCCCGGTCAGCGACGCGCGCAGCTGCCCGGGGAAACTGGAATCGGGATGGGTGCATACGTACCAGTTGCCCACCACGTTGTCGATCGGTGCCGGCGCCTGCAGGTCGAACCGATACATCGCCCGCCAACCATCGTTGGACTCGGCCGACAGCACGAAATCACCGTCGTCGGGCAGGCGCTGCAGCAGATAGCGTTCGTGCGGCGTGGCCTGCGGCTGCGGATCATGCAGGCGCAGCGGCACGGTCGGGGTCAGGCTGCCGAAACCGGCATCCACCAGCCAGTCGCCGCTGTCTACGTTCACGCGCAGCAGCAGGTGGGTACGCGCGGTCAGTTCGCCGTCCTGGGCGGCCAGCAGTACCCGCGCGCTCAATGGCTGCGCATCGAAGCCCAATGCCTGCAGCAGCGCCAGCAACCCGCCATTGAGTTCGAAGCAGTAACCACCGCGGCGCTCGTCGAGCAGCTTGCGCTGCACGCTGTCCAGGTCGATCGGCACCGCATCGCGCAGCAGGCAGCTGAGGGTCTCGAAGGGCAGCAGTGCGTTGTGGCGCTGCTGCAGCAGGGTCAGGCCGGCCAGAGTCCGCGGTGGCGGCGCATCCAGCTGCAGGCGCTGCAGGTAGCGGGGGACATCGAGCGTCGTCATGGAGACACCGGGCGGGGGAGGGATGTCCACTGTGCTCCCCCAACCGGGGTTGAGGTCAAGCGCGGCGGCCGTGTCATGCCTCCGTCGCCTGCACCCGGTACAAAGGCCGCGTCCACCAGCGATGGGGGGACGCAGACGAAGAAAGCGCTAAAGTTGTCCTGAGTCAGGCCGATACAGGTGCGTCTTTCCGCCTGGAGTCTGTCATGTCGGCCGTTGTCCCCCACCTCCGGTCCCTGCGCACGCGCCTTGCTGCGTTGCACTCGGCGTCCCCCGGGCTGCTGCGCTGGCTGCAGCCACATCGGCTCAGCGTGGCCAACAAGCTCAAGGCCACACTGTGGATCTGCGGCCTGGGCCTGGTGGCGATCGCTGCTGTCTACGCTTGGACTGGCCATGCCAACGCACTGGCTGCGCGCAGCCAGGCCAGCTACCAGCGCGGCAGCGATCTGGCTGCCAGCCTGTCCACGCGGGTGGCCGAAGCGCGTCGCCTGCAGACCCAGTATGCACGCAGTTTCGATGATGCCGACCGCGCGCAGCTGTTGGCCACGCAGAAGGCGTTGCAGACCGATCTGCAGGCGCTGCGCGCGATGCCGATGGATGCTGGCCGGCGCAAGGCCCTGCAGGCGCTGACCGAAGCCGCCGACGCGTTCTCGCAGGGTGTGGCCGCCCTGTTCGAACGGGTCGACGAGATGGGCCGTGGTGATGCCGGCCTCGCCGCGCAGCTGCAGCAGGCCGCCGACACCCTGCAGGCGCAGGTGGATGTGCAGCAGCGGCCCGCGCTGGCGCTGTACCTGCAGAAGATGCGAAGGCAGGAGGCACTGCTACTGCTCGACGGTGATTCCACCCACGCCGACCGCGCCAGCGAGGAGAAGCTGCCGTTCGACCTCGCGCTGGCGGGCCTGCCTGCGGATGTGCAGGACACCCTGCGTACCGGGATGGAGGCATATCAGGCCGCATTGCTGGGGTATACCGCTGCCCGCGTCGGCCTGGATGTGGAAGCGCAGTCGCTGCTGGATACCGCCGCGGGCGTAGCGCCGGCGCTGGCCGCATTCCAGCAGGCACAGGTGGAGGCGCTGGCCAGGGCGCAGGCACGCCAGCAGGCCGGCGCGCGCACCATGAGCGTGCTGTTCGCACTGACCCTGCTGCTGGTGGCCGGCGTGCTGATCACCAGCCTGGTGCTGGTGCTGCGTGCGGTGCGGCAGCCGATCCAGGACACCCTGCGTTTCGCCAGCGACATCGCCGACGACCGCCTCGACACCACCCTGCGCGTCTACAACGCCAACGATGAAATCGGCCAGCTGGCCCAGCGCCTGGTCGACATGCAGCAGCGCCTGCGCGCGCGCATCGAGACCGAGCGTGCGGTGGCCCGCGGCAACACCCGCGTGCGCCAGGCATTGGACAGCGCACAGGCCGGCTTGATGGTGATCGATGCCGAAGGCCTGGTGGCGTACGCCAATCCGGCGCTGCTGGAGCAGCTTGCACTCCGGCTTGAAGATCTGGTGGGGAGCGATGCGGTACGCCTGCATCCGGCACTGGCCAGCCTGGCTGGCGTGCGCCAGCGCGAGGAGCGCGAGATCGGTCATGGCGGCGTCCGCTACCAGTTGATCGCCAATGCCATCACCGACGAAGGGCATTTCCTCGGCGTGGCAGTGGAGTGGCGCAGCCGCGCGCTGGAAACGCTGCTGGAAACCGAAGTGGCAGCACTGGTCGATGCCGCCGCACATGGCGACCTGCACGGCCGCATCGCGCTGGAGGGAAAACAGGGCTTCGTGCGCACGTTGTCGACCAGCATCAACCGCCTGCTGGCGACCTTCGAGACCAACCTCGGCGATCTGCAGGCGCTTCTGGCGGCGCTGGCCCGTGGTGACCTCAGCGTGCGCATGGAAGGTGAGCTGCAGGGCGTGTTCGCACGCATGCGCGACGATGCCAACGCCACGGTCGCGCAACTGGGCCGCATCGTCACCCGCATCCAGCAGGCGACGTCCAGCCTCGACACCGGCGTTGGTGAGATCGTTGCCGGGCACCATGATCTGTCGCAGCGTACCGAACAGCAGGCGGCCAACCTGGAAGAGACGGCAGCGTCGATGCACGAGTTGACCGACACCGTTGGCCGCAATGCCGATGCCGCGGGCCGCGCCGATGCCCTGGTGCAGGGGGCGGCCGCGGTGGCCCAGCGCGGTGGCGAGGCCGTCGGCCAGGTGGTCGCGACCATGCATGGCATCAGCGAGGCCTCGCGGCGGATCGGCGACATCACCCAGCTGATCGATGGCATCGCTTTCCAGACCAACATCCTCGCGCTGAATGCCGCGGTGGAAGCCGCGCGTGCAGGTGAGCAGGGCCGCAGCTTCGCCGTGGTGGCTGCGGAAGTGCGCCTGCTGGCCCAGCGCAGTGCCGAAGCGGCCAAGCAGATCAAAGGACTGATCGAGGATTCGGTGGCGCGTGTTGGCCAGGGCAACCAGCAGGCCGAGCAGGCGGGCATCACGATGGGCGAGATCGTTGGCAGCGTGCAGCAGCTGGCCGAGCTGCTGGCCGGTATCCGCAGTGCGTCGCAGGACCAGCATGCCGGCATCGCGCAGGTGAAGCAGACCATCGTGCAGATGGAAGCCAGCACCCAGCGCAACGCCAGCCTGGTGGAAGAGGCTGGTGCCTCCACCGCGCAGATGCAGGCGCAGGTACACGCGCTGACCGAAGCGGTGGGCGCGTTCCAGTTGCAGTCGATGCCACAGGCGCGCGCTGCGGCCTGATCGTGCTCCGGTAGTGCCGGCCGCTGGCCGGCACGCCCCTGATCATGCCGGCCGGCGGCCGGTACTGCCCTTGTGGCTCAATACACGTCGCGACGGTAGCGCCCGGTCTCCAGCAGCGTTTCCACTTCTTCATCACCCAGCGCTTCGCGCAGCACCTGGTCCACGCCTCCGGCCATGCCCAGCAGCGAACCGCAGACGTGGATGACCGCACCACGCTGCATCCAGTCGCGCAGGGCATCGGCTGCTGCACGCAGGCGATCCTGCACATAGCCGCCCTCACCATCGCGCGAGAACGCCAGGTCCACCCGCGCGAGATGGCCATCGGCCTGCCACGCTTCGATCTCATCGGCGAACAGGAAGTCGTGCGCGCGCTGGCGTTCGCCGAACAGCAGCCAGTGCCCGTGTTCACCTGCATGCGCGGCTTCGCGCAGCAGGCTGCGCAGGCCCGCGATGCCGGTGCCATTGCCGATCAGCACCATCGGCGCACCGCCAACGCGATGGAAACCGGGGTTGCGGTGCACGCGGGCCACGATGCTGGCACCGACCGGCGCATGCAGCGACAGCCAGCCCGAACCCAGGCCGGTGCGTCCGGTTTCGTCATGGACCAGCCGCACCACTAGTTCGACCGCACCGTCATCCGTACAGGATGCGATGGAGTACTCGCGCCCCGGCAGCAGTGGCAGCCCTGCCAGCCAGAGGCACGCATCCTGCACCGCCAGCGCAGCATCGGCATCGGACAGCTCGCGCTCGCTGGCCAGCGCCAACAGCGTGCGCGGCTGGCCGTCAATCAGCAGCGGCTGCTGGGGATCCAGCCCATGTGCCTTCAGCACCGCAGCGGCGTGCCGCGCGTTGTGGCGGGGCGCGATGTGCAGGATGTCGCCCGCCTGCCACTGCACATCGGCCGGTGGCGCAAGACGGATGCGCCAGATGGCGCCGCCCACGCTGCCTGGATTGAGGCGGTCACGGCCGAGCAGGCGCCACTCGTGCATCTGCGTCGCGGCCGGCAACACGCTGTCATCGGTGGCGATGCCGGTCAGCGCGCCGAGATGCTGCTGCCACTGGCGCAGCGCCGGTATCGCGGCGGCATCGACATCGATGCGCTCGAACAGCGCACGTGCGCCGTTGCCCAGCAGCCAGCCATCGAATTGGCGGCCAAAGCCGCAGTAATGCGGGTACTGGCGGTCACCCAGGGCGAGCAGGCCGAACTGCAGGCCCGACAGATCGGGCGCTTGTGCCAGCAGCCGTCGCGCAGCGCCCCGTGCCGCATCCGGCGGTTCGCCATCGCCGAAGGTGCTCAGCACGAACAATGCCTGCGCAGTGCGCGCGAGCTGCGGGGCATCGACCCGGGCCAATGGCAGTACCTGCACGCCATGGCCAGCGGCCTGCAGCTGCGCGGCGGCACGCCAGGCCAGCTGCTCGCCCAGCCCGCTCTGGCTGGCATGCACGACCAGCCAAGGTGCGCGGCCATCATCGGTGGCAACCGGCAGCGACCGGCGCAGCCCGCGCGCGGCACGCTGGCTGCGGCGGCGGTCCAGGTACAGCATCCAGCCGGTGATGAAGAACAGGCTCATGGCCAGACTGCTGAGCATCACCACGACACGCCCGGGCATGCCGAAGTAGCTGCCCGAGTGCAATGCGAACACGCTGGTGGCCAGCTGCGCGCCGGCGCCCTGGCGCGCGTAGGGGCGCGAATCGAGGATTGCCCCGCTGGCCGGATCCAGCTGCAGCAGATCATGTGCACGGTCATGGTGGCCACCGCGCTGTGACGGATCGCCAGCCATCACCCGCACGTTGAGCGCCTGGCCAGGCTTTTCCGGCAGGCGCAGGTCGATGTAGCCGGTGTGCACGCCGGGCAGGGCATACAGCTTGGCTTCGACGCGCTCCAGGTTCAGGGCGGCGCCGGTGGCGACCTTGTGCTTGGCGGCCGGTGCGACGCCCAGCAGCGTATTGGCGGCACTGCGATACCAGTCGAAGGACCACCACAGGCCGGTCAGCGCACTCATCAGGTAGATCAGCAGCATCCAGGTGCCGACCACCGAGTGCAGGCTCCACAGGAAGCCGCGGCCGCTGCGTTTCCATTCCACCGCCAGCCAGCTGCGCCAGCGCCACCAGCGCCGCGGCCAGCGCAGGTAAAGACCGGACAGGGTGAAGAACAGCAGCGCGATCGCACAGCTGCCGGTGATCCACTTGCCGCGCTCGCCCGCGGCGAGGTGGCGGTGCAGGTCCTCGACGAAGTCGAAGAACGCCTGCCCACGCAAGGCACTGAAGCGCTCGCCGCTGTACGGGTCGAAGTAGACCCAGTGTTCCTTGCCACCAGCGAAGCGTGCCACCGAAGGCCGCTGCCCGGTGGCGTCCACGCGCAGGCGCTGCAGGGGGCGATCACTGCCGGCCTGCAGCAGCGGCACCAGTTCGCTGAGTTGAAGCGGAAGCTGGCCGTCGGCATGGTGCTCGGCGATTTCGGCGAAGCCGGGGTTGGCCGCGCGCAGCAGTTCGTCCTCGAAGGACAGCACGGCGCCGCTGAGGCCCATCACGGCCAATACGGCACCGGCGGTGATGCCCAGCAGCCAGTGCAGTTGGAACAGGACGTTCTTGAACATGGAAGGAGGAGGGCCTGGAAGGCTGCCGCCCGCATCCTGCGCAACAGCAAATGAGAATTAGTCGCGGAATTCTCCGTGGCGCCCCGGCTGCGGTCAAGCTGGGGGTATCGGCCGGGCGGCGCCCGGCACCCGCGGTAGTGCCGGCCGCTGGCCGGCAACCTCAGAAGCAACAGCCGAAGCAACAGCAGGTTTCCTGTGAGGAGGCGGGGCGGGTCCGGTTGCGGGGGACGGCGCAAGTACGTCCCTGTAGCCTTGGCCGCGGCATCCATGCCGCGGACACCCCCGCAACCGGACCCACCCCGCCTTCGACAGTTTCCTGCGATCTGTCGGAACGGCGTTCTGCTTTGGTAGGTGCCGACCGTTGGTCGGCACGGGGTCTGATTCCGTTCTGAATATCGATATCTGACAGATGTGTCGACCAAGGTCGACACCTACCAACAGCCGCGAAGATCTGTCAGAGGCGGGGCGGTGTCGGAGTGCGGGGTGTCAGCCGCATGGATGCGGCTGCCAAGCTTACAGGGACGTACTTGCAGCGTCCCCGCACTCCGACACCGCCCCGCCATCCCACGGAATGCCCGCTTTGGCTTTGGCTGTTGCCGTTGCATTGAGCAGGGTGCAGGGCTGCAAGCCCTGCAAAAAACACCCTCACTTCACCCAGCTATCGATCTCGCCGTGGGCGAACGGTCCCAGCTTGGCCTTCACCAGCCGCCCCTGCGCATCGAACAGCACGCTGTAGGGCAGCAGGCCCTGTGTATTGCCCAGCTGCACGCTGGCATCGCGCGGCCCCGGGGTCTCGATCACGATCGGATAATCCACCGGGACCCGCTGCAGGAAACCGCGCACGTCCTCCGGCGTATCCAGCGCCAGTCCCAGCACCTGCACACCGTGCTCGCCCTGGATATGTGCGAAACGCGCCAGTTCGGGCATTTCTTCAACGCAGGGCGCGCACCAGCTGGCCCAGACATTGATCAACAGCGGGCGACCGCCAGCGTGCTGGCGCAGGTCCAGCGGCCGGCCTTCAAGATCGGGCAGCGACAGCGCGGGCAGGCTGTCGCCGACCTGCAGGGCAGGTGCCGTAGCCGCCACAGCAGGCGCCGCTGGCATGGCCTCAGGCGCAACCGGCGCAGGAGCCAATCGATGCCCGGCCCACAGGCCGAGGCCGGCGGCCAGCACCGCTGTCCACAGCAGCGCTGGCCGTTGCCACTTCATCGCGCGGTGCGCAGCAGCGCTTCTTCGACTACCGCCTGGGTCAGCAGGGTCGGCAGCACGGTCGGCGGTGCGCCGGGGCCGTACACCACGTACAGCGGCACGCCGACGGCCTTGTGCTCTTCCAGGAACGTGGTGATCTGCGGATCGACGTTGGTGTAGTCACCGCGCATGTACACCGCGTTGGTGCGCTTGAGCAGGTCCTTGAACTCCGGCCGCGACAGCACGGCGCGCTCGTTGGCCTTGCAGCTCACGCACCAGTCGGCGGTCATGTTGACGAACACCACGCGGTTGTCGGCGCGCAGGCGGTCCAGCAACTGCGGCGAATACTCCACCACGTTGTCGCTGGCGGCCTGTGCGGCGCGTGCCGGCGCTGCCAGCTGGGTCACGCCCCAGGCCGGTACCAATGCGCCGATCGCCAGCAGCACGCCGAGCAGGGTCACCGCACGCGAGCCGGTCCAGCGGTTGCGCTCGAACAGCCACAGGCCGAAGGCGAACAGCAACAGGCCACCCAGCACCAGCGCCATGCCGTCCACGCCGCGTTGCTTGCCCAGCACCCACAGCAGCCACAGCGCGGTGGCGTACATCGGGAAGGCCAGCACGTGCTTGAGCGTTTCCATCCACGGGCCGGGCTTGGGCAGGCGGCGCGCCAGCGCCGGCACGAAGCCGATCAGCAGGAACGGCAGCGCCAGGCCCAGGCCGAGGAACAGGAACACGGTCATCGCCTTCAGCGGCGGGGCAATGAACGCGTAGGCAATCGCGCCACCCATGAACGGGCCGACGCAGGCACTGCCGACCACGCAGGCCAGCGCACCGGTGAAGAAGTCACCGGCCGGGCCGCTGCGGCTGGCCAGCGACTGGCCCAGGTTGCCGATGCCGCCGCCCAGGGTGAACACGCCGGACAGGCTCAGGCCTACCGCGAACATGATGTAGGCCAGCGCCGCCACCACGCCCGGGTGCTGCAGCTGGAAGCCGATGCCGACGGCGTTGCCGATTGCGCGCAGGCCCACCATCAACGCACCGATCACCGCGAATGCGACCAGCACGCCCAAGGTATACCAGAGCGCGTGGCTGCGTGCGCGCTGCGGGCTTTCGCCACTCTGCGCCAGGCTCAGGACCTTCAGCGACAGGATCGGCAGCACGCAGGGCATCAGGTTCAGCACCAGGCCGCCGGCCAGCGCCAGCAGCAGCACCCAGACGAACGAACGGTCCGGGTTCGGTGTGGCCGCTGGCGGGCGCGTACGCAGCGCGTTGTCACCGCGCGCATCGGCGGCGAATTCATTGCCGTCCACGGTGCCTGCGACGGCCGGGGGGGCGGCGTCCGTATTGGGCACCGTCGGCAGCAGGCGCAGGGGGGCGCCGTTGGCGCCTTCGCGTGGCGCCACAGCCAACGGGCTGATTACCTCGTTGCGCGGCGGTGCCTGGTCGGCGCTGGCGCTGACCTTGCCGGCCGGGATCGACAGCTTCACCCGGCGGGTCATTGGCGGGTAGCAGATGCCATCGGTCTGGCAGCCCTGGAAGGTCACCACGAGGGTGCCGTCAACCGCGTCGGCAACCGTGCGCCGCAACGGCAGCGGCACTTCCACCTGGTTGAAGTACACCGAGACATCGCCGAAGTGCTCGTCGCGATGCGACTGCGCGGCCGGCCAGCGCGGCGTGCCGGCCTGCACGCCGGTGCTGCCTTCCAGCTTCAGCGAGGTGCGGTCGCGATACAGGTAGTAGCCCGGTGCCGGGCTGAAGCGCAGCAGCAGGGTGTTGCCGTCGCTGGCGATGGCATCGAAGCCGAACGCCTGTTCCGACGGCAGCGGCAGCGCCTGGCTGTTGCTGGCGGCACCCGGCAGGCGCAGGCCGCCGCTGTTGCCGGCACCGGCCAGTGGGTTGTTGAACGGACTGGCCGCACCGGCGCGGCCGGCCGGGGCCGCCGCCTGTGCACCGCTGCCAGGCAGGGTGACCTGCACCACGCGCTTCTGCGGCGGGTAGCAGACACCGGCATCTGCGCAGCCCTGGTAACGCACTTCCAGACTGATGGTGCCGGCGGCCTCGGTCGGCGTGCCGGGCAGGGTGGCCTGCAGGCGCTCGCGATAGGTTTCGACCTCGCCGAAGAAATCGTCGTGGTGCTTGTCGCCCTTGGGCATCTGCAGCGCGCCGGCATTGAAGGCCGGGTCGGCCTTGACGCTGGTGCGGTGGTGATACAGGTAATAGCCGGGCGCGATCTTGAACTGCAGTTGCACCTGGCCACGTTCGGGGGCGGTGGCGGTCAGCGCGAACGCCTGGTCCACCGGCAGCAGGTCTTTCTCATCCAGGGCGAACGCCGGCAGCGAGAGCCACAACAGGGCGCACAGGGCGGCGCCACGCGCAAACAGAGTCTTCAATCAGTGTCCTCCCGGGTCTGTGCCCGGATCCAGTCCAGATACGCCGGCAGGCCGGCCCGGGTTTCGACCGCGATGCACTCCGGGAGTTCATACGGATGCAGTTCGACGATCCGGGCGATTGCGTCATCGACGCGACTCGCGGTGGTCTTCACCAGCAGCTGCAGCTCGGCGTCGGTGGTCACCTCGCCCTGCCAGCGGTAGGTCGACTGCGCGCCATCGAGGCGGGTCACGCACGCGGCCAGGCGCTCGCCAACCAGCGTGTGCGCGATGCGCTCGGCGCTGGCCCGGTCCGGGCAGGTGGTCAACAGCAGCAGGACGGGATCGACGGTCGACATGACCGTCGAGTATAGGGCCGCCGCCGGGTCAGGACCCGGCGGCGGCCGTGGACCGCTGCGTTGCGCGGTCAGTTGGCCAGCTGGCAGGTGGCCGGCTTGGCCGAGGTGAACAGGCCAGGGGTCGCCCACTCGGGGTGGTCGATGAACGGGTTGCGGTTGCCCTGGAAGCTGTAGATCACGTCATTGCGCGCACGCTCGGCATCATCCGGCGGATCGGACAGGTGCCAGTCGATCAGCGTCGACAGTAGGCCCATGTAGGCCGGTGAGCTGCTGGTCTTGACGATCCTGCTGCGGTCGTCGGTCAGCTCCAGGTCCGGCTCGGACTGGCCAGTGGCTGCATCCTTGCCGCCCTCGTAGCGGATCGCCATGTACATCACCGCACGCGCCATGTCGCCCTTGCGCTTGCCCCACACCTCGAACGTGCCGGTGTTGCCGTCCGGCGTGCGCACCCAGTTGGAGTTGCCCGGATAGCCACCACTGCCGCCACCCTGGCCGTTGTTGGCCTCGGTGGCGCGCTCGCCGCAGCTGGCGTCGCACTTGCCGAACGGCTTGTTGCCACGGTCGGCGTTCCACTGTGCATCGGTCAGGTACAGCATGTGGGTGTCGGTATACGGCGCGTACGGCAGGCCCTTGTCACCCGTGGTGGTGGCAAAACCCAGCGAGTTCGGCCAGGTGTGCTCGCGGTTGTACTTCAGGCCACTGCCGCTGCCAGCGCGATCGGTCACCTTGGCGTAGCTGCGGTTGCGATACGCGTCGAGGATGCGGTTCGGGTTGTTCGGGTCCTCGTCTGCGATCTCCAGGATGGTCCAGGTACTGGTGCCCGAGCCGCTGTACGGGTAGGCGGTGTGGCCCTTGATTGTCGCGTGCAGCGAGCAGCGCAGCTGGCTCGGGCTGGAGGTGTTGACCTTGGAGTAGTAGCCGGCCGGCACACCCGGGTTGCCCGGGTCCGGATTGCCGCCGGTGCTGGCCACGGTGAAGGCGATGCGGCTGTCGGCCGCCGGGTGTGCGCCCTGCAGGTCGGTGATGCGCGCGGCGCGGATGTCGAAGCGGCAGGCTTCACCGGCCACCAGCGCGGTGTTGGTGGACAGCTTCACGCTGCGCCCGCTGGCCGGGAAGGTCAGCGGCACGCTGCCGGAGGTACCGCAGCTCAGCGCGAAGGCGCCGCTGGCGAGGTTCACGGTTTCGCTGAACACCACTTCCAGATCGGCGGCGGCCGGGAAGGTGCTGCTGCCCTGCGCCGGGGTGGTGGTGGACACCGACGGCGGCGTGTTCGGGCCCGGGGTGCCGCCGCCACTGAAGGTCTGGCCGTTGTTGCAGCTGCCGAAGGTCTGCCTGGCCGACTCGGCCCAGGTGAAGTGGGCGTACTGGCTGCCGCTGCCGGTCAGCTGCAACGAGGTGCCGGGGGCCGTGCTGTTGGTCTCGGCCACCGGAATGTTCTGGCTGGTCATGCCGGCGGCAGGGCCACCGGAGGCGGTGATGGCGCCCTCGTAGCTGAGGAACTGGACCACCTTGCCGCTGGCGTCGACCAGGGCGATGCCGTCGTTCGGGCCGTTCTGGATGCCGTTGGTCGGGTAGTTGACCACGGCGATGCTGGCGCTGCCGCAACCGGCGGCGGTGCCGGCAGGGACCGGGTTGTTGGCGTAGACCGTGGCGGCCGAAGGATTGCTGCCGTTGTAGAGGTAGAGGCGGTAGCCGGACAGGTCTTCACCTGCGGTAGCGACCACTTCGATGGCTTCGCCGACGTCACCGGCGGCGGTGCTGTCGTCGTAGTGCAGTTCGTTGATGAAGACCTCGGCCTGGGCCGGCGCCGCGGCCAGTGCCAGCAGGCAGGCGGCGGCAAGCGGGGACAGCAATCGCATCGACTACTCCTTGTGATTGGGAATGCCTGACCGAGCCTAAGGCCGATCCAGTGACACTTTGTCGTAAATGAACGTCAGATATCTGACAGTGCGACGCTTGTCACCGAAATTGTCCAGGACCGACGCCTTGGCCGAGGCGCGCGGGTGGAAAAAATTTTTTCATTCCGCCCTTGAAAGGGGGCGGCGGGGCTCCATCTCTGCCCTGCTCCCGACGTTGTCGGGTTTCTTCACGTGCGGTTCTGGCACTCGCCTGGGGTGAGTGCTAACATCGCCGGACTTTTTTAGACCAATCAATCACTTAAGAGGTCTCCTATGAGCATCAAGCCGCTGCACGACCGCGTTGTGGTCAAGCCGATCGAAGCCGACGAAATCTCCGCCGGTGGCATCGTCATCCCCGACTCGGCCAAGGAAAAGTCCACCAAGGGTGAGGTCGTGGCCGTCGGCCCGGGCAAGCCGCTGGACAACGGCAACGTGCGCGCGCCGTCGCTGAAGGTCGGCGACAAGGTCATCTATGGCCAGTACGCCGGCAGCTCGTACAAGAGCGAAGGCGTCGAATACAAGGTCCTGCGCGAAGACGACGTGCTCGCCGTCATCGGCTGAGCCTCGGCGCGACCTGTTTCAACCTGATCCCAAACTCCCAGCCGCCGGGCAGCGTCCGGCGCTACCAATGAGGTAAATGCAATGGCTGCCAAGGATATTCGTTTCGGTGAAGACGCCCGTTCGCGCATGGTGCGCGGCGTCAACGTTCTCGCCAATGCCGTCAAGGCCACCCTGGGCCCGAAGGGCCGCAACGTCGTGCTGGAAAAGAGCTTCGGCGCCCCGACCATCACCAAGGACGGCGTCTCCGTCGCCAAGGAAATCGAACTGGCTGACAAGTTCGAGAACATGGGCGCGCAGATGGTGAAGGAAGTTGCTTCGCGCACCAACGACGATGCCGGCGACGGCACCACCACCGCCACCGTGCTGGCCCAGGCCCTGATCCGCGAAGGCGCCAAGGCCGTTGCCGCCGGCATGAACCCGATGGACCTCAAGCGCGGTATCGACAAGGCCGTTTCGGCCGCCGTCGCCGAGCTGAAGAACATCTCCAAGCCGACCGCCGACGACAAGGCGATCGCCCAGGTCGGTACCATCTCGGCCAACTCGGACGAGTCGATCGGCCAGATCATCGCTGACGCGATGAAGGAAGTCGGCAAGGAAGGCGTCATCACCGTTGAAGAAGGCTCGGGCCTGGACAACGAGCTGGACGTGGTCAAGGGCATGCAGTTCGACCGCGGCTACCTGTCGCCGTACTTCATCAACAACCAGCAGTCGCAGACCGCTGACCTGGATGACCCGTTCATCCTGCTGCACGACAAGAAGATCTCCAACGTCCGTGACCTGCTGCCGGTGCTGGAAGGCGTCGCCAAGGCCGGCAAGCCGCTGCTGATCGTGGCCGAGGAAGTTGAAGGCGAAGCGCTGGCCACCCTGGTCGTCAACACCATCCGTGGCATCGTCAAGGTCGTGGCCGTCAAGGCTCCGGGCTTCGGCGACCGTCGCAAGGCGATGCTGGAAGACATGGCCGTGCTGACCGGCGGCACCGTGATCTCCGAAGAAGTCGGCCTGTCGCTGGAGAAGGCCACCATCAAGGACCTGGGCCGCGCCAAGAAGGTGCAGGTCTCCAAGGAGAACACCACCATCATCGACGGCGTCGGCGACAAGGCCAACGTTGATGCACGCGTGGCGCAGATCAAGACCCAGATCCAGGACACCTCCTCGGATTACGACCGCGAGAAGCTGCAGGAACGCGTGGCCAAGCTGGCCGGCGGTGTTGCCGTGATCAAGGTCGGCGCCTCGACCGAAATCGAAATGAAGGAAAAGAAGGATCGCGTCGACGACGCCCTGCACGCCACCCGTGCGGCCGTTGAAGAAGGCGTGGTTCCGGGCGGCGGCGTTGCCCTGGTCCGCGCGATCACCGCGCTGGCCGGCCTGAAGGGCGCCAACGAAGACCAGAACCACGGCATCCAGATCGCCCTGCGTGCGATGGAAGCCCCGCTGCGCGAGATCGTTGCCAACGCCGGTGACGAGCCGTCGGTCATCATCAACAAGGTCAAGGAAGGCACCGGCAGCTTCGGCTACAACGCCGCTACCGGCGAGTTCGGCGACATGCTGCAGTTCGGCATCCTGGACCCGACCAAGGTGACCCGTTCGGCGCTGCAGAACGCGGCCTCGATCGCTGGCCTGATGATCACCACCGAAGCCATGGTTGCCGAAGCTCCGAAGAAGGACGAGCCGGCCATGGGCGGCGCCGGTGGCATGGGCGGCATGGGTGGCATGGGCGGCATGGACTTCTAAGGTCCACGCCCGCGTCGGACGTTGCCGGCCCTGGCCGGCGCGTCTCCCCGATGCAAGGAAAAACCCCGCCGCGAGGCGGGGTTTTTTTGTTGTCCGGTTGCCGCCATGGCGCCGCGTCGCTACGCTCGCAGACCATGCCTACCTCGTTCATCGTCGTCGACGACTTCCTCTCTCCAGCCGATGCACACGGCCTGCGCCAGGCCGGCCTGGGCCTGACCTACCCGGCGCAGGAGGGGGCATTCCCCGGGCGTAATTCGCTCGAACGGCTGGAGCTGGACGGCCTGTCCGAGGCCGCGTCGCGGTTGGTCAACGAGCCGCTGCGGCCGGTCAATCCGTTGCAGTCGCACGGCAAGTTCCGGCTGACCCTGGCCAGCGATGTGGGTCGCGCCAAGGTGCACACCGACCATTCGCACTGGTCCGGCATCCTCTACCTCAGCGCCCCGGAGCACTGCGAAGGGGGTACCGAGTTCTTCCGCCATCGCCGCACCAACACCGAGCGCATGGCGTTGAACGCCCACGATCTGGCTGCGCTGGGCTACGCCAACGGCGGCGACATGCATCGGGACATCATCGAGCGCGACAGCGTCGACGACAGCCAGTGGGAAATGACCATGCGCATCCCGATGCGCTTCAACCGCCTGGTGCTGCTGCGCCCGTGGTTCTGGCATACCGCCGGCCCGGCCTTCGGCGACCGGCCGGAGAATGGGCGGCTGGTCTACCTGATGTTCTTCGAGCAGGCGCGTTGAAGGGAGATCATCCACGCATGGCGTGGATCTACTTCACGAATGCCCTCGCTGCGCCGTACTCCCACTGCCACGGTACGCCGATGTCGCCGAGCACGAAGGCCACCAGCGCCGGGAAGGTCGCCTCGGCGCGCACATCGTTGCCCAGGATCACCACGCAGCGCTGCTGCTGCTCGACGCACACCAGCGTATTACCGACCGCATCATCGTGGCCGCCCTTGTAGAAGCCCGCGCCTTGCGGGCCACGGAAAGTCACCACCCCCAGGCCGGCCGCCAGGTCCTTGCGCTGCAGCGCCTTCGGCAGCTCCGGCTGCAGGGTGGGGAACTGGCTGGCGGTGGTGATCGGCAGCTGCGGCCGCACCAGCTCCTTGCGCATCGTCGCTGACAGCCCATCGCCGCGCACGTAGCCGGCGGCGAAACGGGCCATGTCGGCGATGGTGGTATCCATCGAACCGGCCGCGCGTACGCGGCTGCGCTCATCGTGCGGCTCGGCGGTGCCCTCCTTGGTCCAGCCGTCGGCCAGGTTGGTGGCGAAGTCCCCGCGCCACATCATGCTGGTGCGGGTCATGCCGAAGCGGTCGAATACCCGCTGCTGCATCAACGCACCCACATCCTCGCCCAGCCGTCCGCGTTCGATCACGAACTGCAGCAGGATCAGCCCTTCGCCGGAATAGCCGTAGCGGCTGCCTGGATCGAAGTGGAACTTCAGCCGGCCGTCCGGTTCCAGAAACGCGAAGTTGGCAAAACCACTGGCGTGGTTGAGCAGCAGGCGAGGGGTGAGCTGGCGCCAGCGCGCATCATCGGCCAGCACGCTGTAGTCGGCGTACTTCTTCGTTTCGGGCGGATAGTCTGGCAACGGCTTGTCCAGCGCTGTGGCGATGCTGGCATCCAGATCGATCCTGCGGTCCTGCGCCAGCTGCGCGACCAGATGGCCGAATGCCATCTTGGTCAGCGAGGCGGCGTACATCACCGTATCAGTGCGCAGTGGTTCGCCTGCGGTATTGCGCTCGCCGTAGGCGGCGACGTGCACCACCTTGCCGCCGTCGATCACCGCCAGTGCCATGCCGCGCGCCTGTGCGGCCTGCATCAACCGCTGCGCTTCGGCATCGATGCGGACCGGCGAGGGTACCGGGGGAGGTGCAGCCAGCACGGCCAGCGGGAACAGCGTCAGCAACATCAGGGCAGCACGGCACATGCGTGGAACTCCTGGTGGGGCGCACGGTGATGCTACGCCAGGCTGCCGCTGGCGTCATTGCCGGATGTCAGCTGGCCTGCGGCCGGCGCAGGCAGATCCGGGACGCGCCGGCACCGATGTCCACCTGGCCGCCGCGCATTGCATCCGCACCAAGGATCAGCGCCGGCCGGCCCTCCAGGCCGATCGCCTTGAACACTGGCAGTTCGCTGATGCGGACCTCCATCGAGGGGTGCTGCCAGCCGTTGCCGGCCATGCCGGGCAGGGTGTACAGCCAGGTTGCCTGCTTTCCGCCGCCCAGGCCTTCGGTGCCCTTTTCACGCACCCGCACCCGTGCGTCGCTGCCGTCGGTGCGCAGCCCCAGTGCGCGGGCTGCTTCGGCGTTGAGGACGGTCTGCGCGGCACCGGTGTCGACCACGGCGATGGCGTCCACGGCGGGCGCGCCCAGTCCAAGCATGATGAAACCGAACTGGCGCAGGCCGTCAGTGCGTCCGGGCAGCGCATTGGGCTGGCAACCCGGTCCTTCCAGGTTCAATCCGCCGGGTGTCCACAGCGCCAGTTGATTGCGGCCGAAGTCCCAACGGGTGTCCCAGCGCCCGGTCAGATCGTTGCCGATCAAGCCGTCAATGGCCGGATCATCGTCCTTCGGCAACGACGACAGATCGACCTTCATGGCTTGGGCCTGCAGCTGCCAACTGCCCAGCTGCCAGGACGTTCTGCGTATGCGCTGCAGCCGCGCGGAGGCTGCACTTGCCCCTTGGGCCTGTGATACCTCCGCATCCGCATCTCCCAGACCGTAGCGCCGCACGACGCGGTCATCGACCAGCGTGGCGCCTGCCGCGCTGTCGACCACGAAGCGCAGTGGTTCGGCACGCCCGTCCAGCGACACGGCCACGGCCGGATGACCGCCCTGCATCCACATCGGCAGGATGTGTTCGGGGGAATCGGACGCCAGCGCAGCCAGCGGGGCAGCAAGCAGGACGAATGGGATGAGGCGCAAGGCAAGTCTCCGCAGTGATCATGGGTGACCATTGGCGCGCAGCGGCGTATCGCGGGAATATCGGCGTTGATACCGTCCTGATACAGACCTGCCTGATACTGCCTGCATGACGACTCCCGCCCGTGTCATCGTTGTCGATGACGACGCCAGCATCCGTGATGCCATCGCCGATTGCCTGTTGCTGCATGGCTACCAGGTACGGGTGGCAGCGGACGCGACGGCACTGGACGTGCTGCTGCAGGTCGATCGCCCGGACGTGATCATCCTCGACTGGATGATGCCCGGTGAGGATGGCCTGTCGGTCTGCCGCCGGCTGCAGGCACGGGCCATTCCGATCCTGATGCTGTCGGCAATGGGCAGCGCACCGGACAGGGTGATCGGCCTGGAGATGGGCGCGGACGACTACCTGGCCAAGCCGTTCGACCCGCGCGAGCTGCTGGCGCGGGTACGCGCGCTGCTGCGCCGGCAGGACAAGCTGCGCGCGCAGGTAGCCAGTGAACTGCGCTTTTCTGGTTGGCGGTTGCTGCCGGAACAGCGTCGCCTGCTGGCGCCGGATGGGAACGAGCTGGTGCTCAGCCGTGGTGAATTCAGCCTGTTGCTGGCGCTGGCCGAACGCCCCGGGCGGGTACTGGGGCGCGAGCAGCTGCTGCAGCTGAGCCGTGGCGAGCCGAGTGACAGCGTCGACCGCGCGGTCGACCTGGCGATCAGCCGCCTGCGCCGCAAGCTCGGGCAGGCCTCACCCGGTGCGGAAGCCCTGGTGCAGACATCGCGTGGCGAAGGCTATCGCTTCCACGCCGAGGTACAGGTGCTGTGAGCAGCCGGTGGCCGACCGCGCGTTGGATCACGATGCTGGCCCTGGCCAGCCTGCTGCTGGCGACACTGGTCAGCGTTGCCGTGGTTGGCTGGATGCCTCGGCCCGCGCCGCCACCGATGCGGTTGGACCAGGCCGTGCAGGTGCTGCGGGGGGAACAGGCCGCGGCACCACTGGGCCTGCATCTGGCGACGCAGGATGCGCCACCACAGGGCAGTGCCAGTGACTGGCTCACCCAGTTGGCGGCGCTGCAGATGGGTTTGCCGGCGAAGGAGGTGCGCCTGGTCTGGAGCGGAGAGGGCAAGGCGCCTGATGTGCAGGTCATCGAAGGCGGCGCGGTGCTCGACGGCACGGCGCGGGTCGGTGTACTGAAGGCGCAGGCCGCGCTGCTGACCGCGATGCAATGGCCGCCGTTTGAACTGGGCGTGCGCCAGGCCGATGGCCGCTGGCGGGTGGTCGGCAGCGATCACAGTGATCTGGCAGCTTGGCGGCGACAGGTGATACTGGCGCTGCTGGGCGGTGCCGTGTTGCTGGCGCCGCTGGCGGCGTGGGCATCGATCCGGCTGGGGCGTCCACTACGACGCTTGGCCGATGCCAGTGCACGTGTGGACCTGCAAGCCGACACGCCCCTGCCGGATGATGGCCCGCGCGAGGTACAGATGCTGGCCGCCGCGATCGGCACCGGTCGAGAGCGCCTGCGTGCGCAGGCCCAGGACATGACCCATATGCTGGCTGCAGTGGCGCACGACCTGCGCACACCATTGACCGGCCTGCGACTGCGCGCCGAGTTCGCGCCCACACCACAGGCGGCCCGGATGGTGGCGGACATCGAGCGCATGGACACGATGATCGAGCAGGTGCTCGATTACGCACGCGGCGAATTGCAGCCGTTGCAGATGCGCCCGCTGGATCTGGCCGCGCTGCTGGAGGAGTGCGTGCAGGCAGCGTTGCTGCGCGGTGTCGAGATCTCCATCCAGGGGCCGGACAGTCTGCCCTGGCACGGCGACGCGCTGCTGCTTCGGCGCGCGTTCGACAACCTTATCGACAATGCCGATCGCTATGCCGGGGCGGTGGAACTGCGGCTTGCCGTGGTTGAGCGAGGGGTCCAGCTGGAGGTGATGGATCGGGGCCCAGGTATCGCCGAGGGCGACCGAGTACGCCTGCTGCAACCGTTCCAGCGCAGCGAGCGTTCTCGTAGTCGCACCACCGGTGGAGCGGGACTTGGGCTGGCAGTGGCCGCCAATGTGGCGAGGCGGCACGCGGGCGAACTGCAGCTGCTGCACCGGGAGGGCGGCGGGCTGATTGCGTGCCTGCTGCTGGGAAAGTTCACCTGATATCGGCTGTGGTTTACAGGCAGCGGCTGTTCGGCTGTATGATTAGGCACCTAACCATATCACGTGCGTGAGATGATCGAAGCCAAGCACCATGCCCTGATCGAGGAAGCGCAGCGACGCGGTCACGCCAACATCGCGCCGCTGCGCCTGTGTTTCCAGCTGCTCTCGCTGTCCTCGTCGATCGATCGCGACTGCGCCGCGCGGCTGGCACCGCATGGGCTCAGCGAGGGTCGCTTCATCGTGCTGTTCCTGTTGCACGGGGCCGGTGGCGCACTGCCGCCGCATGTGCTGGCCGAACGCGCCGGCGTGACCCGCGCCACCATCAGCGGCCTGCTCGACGGCCTGCAGCGCGAAGGCCTGCTGCAGCGTCGCAACGATGACGGGGATGGCCGCCGCCTGCAGATCGTGCTGACCGCACCGGGAAAGCGTTTGGCCGAATCGCTGTTCGAGCAGCACACGCAATGGATCGGTGGGCTGTTCAACGGCCTGGATGCTGATGAACAGCAGCAGCTGTCACAGCTGCTGCACAAGGTCTGGCAGCACACGGACGCCGGGCGGGAATCCGCAGCATGAGCACGGCCATTCCTGCGGAACGCCGGCAAGCACTCAACACCGGCCGCGCCCCCGCCACCCATCTGGCCGAATGCCTGGCAGTGGATTTTGCCGCGCTTCTGCAGGTGGCGGCGCCTGCGCTTGCACCGGAGGCGCTGCAACGCATGCGGGTCGCCTCAGGCAAGGGCATCACCCTGCGCATGGCCCTGGCTGCGCAACTGCTGCGTGAGGCGGGGCAGGGGGCGCCTGCGCTCTGGCAGCATCACAGCTCCGATACCGTGCGTGGCTGGGCCTGCTACCTGATCGGCAGCGATGCCCGCGCAACGCTGGCAGGGAAGCTGCAGCAGATGCGCACACTGGCCGATGACCCCCATTTCGGTGTGCGCGAATGGGCGTGGCTGGCACTACGCACGGACATCGTTGCCGCGCCGATGCAGGCGCTTGATTGCCTGCAACCGTGGTCACAGGAAACATCGCCGTACCTGCGCCGCTTCGCCTGCGAAGCACTGCGTCCGCGCGGTGTCTGGGCCACGCATATCGCACTGTTCAAGCAACACCCGGAACATGCATCTGCGCTGCTGGAAGCACTGGCCGACGATCCGGAACGCTATGTGCAGGATTCGGTCGGAAATTGGCTCAACGATGCCGGCAAGACTCAGCCGCAGTGGCTGCGCCAGCTGTGTACGCGTTGGCAGCATGAGCGTCACAGCGACGCCAACGCCTACATCCGCAAACGCGCGCTGCGCTCGCTCCGGTAGTGCCGGTCGCTGGCCGGCAACCCCCGAACCCTCAAGGAAGAACCACCATGTCGCACACCTTCATCGAGCTCTACACCGCCACCCCTGCCTGGACCACACTTCCGCCCGAGCAGCGGAATGCCTTCTTCGCCCGTATCGGCGCCGGCATGCAGCAGTTCGATCCGGTCCGCATCACGCCGCTGGCGATGGGCCGCATTGCCTCGGGCGTACCGCACGGCAGCGATGAGCAGTTCTATGCGGTCTGGCGCTGCGCAAGCCGCGAGGAGGTCGATGCGTTGATGGCCGGCATTGCCGCTACCGGCTGGCATGAGTACTTCACCACCACCCAGGCGGTAGGCGCGATGGACAGCATGGCCCAGCACCTTGCCGACCTGGCCGCCTTGTAGCGGGGCGGCAGACGCCGGCAGATCCCGGTGCTGGGCATGGGTGGCACATGCGCCTGTCACCCAGACGCGGTAAACAGGACATTGCCCATGTCCATCCGCAGGAAGGTCGATCATGCAGAGTACGCTCCAGGTCACGCTGTTCGGCCCTCTTGGCGACAGCCCGGCGTTGCAGTTGCCGGGGCTGGAGGGGCCGTCGGTGGCCATCCAGGAATCGGCCCTGCGGCGCTTGGTTTCCGATCTCTACACCGCGCGTTCCCTGCTCAACCCCGAGCAGCTGGACGAGGCCCGACAGGAACTGGATCGCGTGCTGGAACGCTGGGCCGACATCCATGAGGGCCTGCTGCTGGACGTGGAAGTGCATGGCAAATGAGCGACGTTGCGTGGTTGCCGCCGCGTGGGCAGGGCCGGCGCGCATCTCGCTGAACCGCGTCCCCAGTTGCGGATGAAACATTTTGCACTGCGCAAAAGCTGTGCTATCAATACAACCCATGAACGCAGCCGCCACCCGCTTTTACTGGTATTACTTTCCGAAGCCACTGGCGGAGGAAGGACTGCGCTCACCCTGAAGAAAGCTTCAGACGCATTCCCGAAAGCCGCCAGCGAACCTGGCGGCTTTTTTCATGCTGCCACGCTGGGGACCCCCAACGTTCCGGAGACCTCCCCCAATGCCCCCGCACACCGACGACCTGCGTATCCGCACCATCGAACCGCTGACACCGCCTGCCCAGCTGCTGGCGATGCTGCCGTGTGACGATGAAGCCTCCGACACCGTCAGCGCCTCGCGCGCGGCCCTGCACCAGATCCTGCATGGCCGTGACGACCGCCTGGCAGTGGTGGTTGGCCCATGCTCGATCCACGACCCGAAGGCCGCCATCGAGTACGCCCAGCGCCTGAAGCCGCTGCGTGACGCGCTGGCCGGGGAACTTGAAATCGTGATGCGCGTGTACTTCGAGAAGCCGCGCACCACGGTGGGCTGGAAGGGCTTGATCAACGATCCGGACCTGGACGGCAGCTTCAGGATCGACAAGGGCCTGCGCATCGCCCGTGGCCTGCTGCGCGACATCAACAAGCTGGGCCTGCCGGCCGGCGTCGAGTTCCTTGACGTGATCTCGCCGCAATACATCGCCGATCTGGTGGCCTGGGGCGCCATTGGTGCGCGCACCACCGAAAGCCAGGTGCACCGCGAACTGGCCTCGGGTCTGTCGTGCCCGGTCGGCTTCAAGAACGGCACCGATGGCAACGTGAAGATCGCCGCCGACGCGGTGGGTGCGGCCTCCAATCCGCATCACTTCCTGTCGGTCACCAAGCAGGGCGGCACCGCCATCGTTTCGACCACTGGCAACCCGGATTGCCATGTGATCCTGCGCGGCGGCAAGCAGCCGAACTACGATGCAGGCAGTGTCGCCGAGGCCTGCCAGGCGCTGGCCAAGGCCAAGCTGCCGACGCGCCTGATGATCGACGCCAGCCATGCCAACAGCCTGAAGAACCCGGACAACCAGCCGAAGGTGATCGAGGACATCGCCGTTCAGTTGGAAGACGGTGAACAGCGCATCGTCGGTGTGATGATCGAGAGCCATCTGGTCGGTGGTCGCCAGGAACTGGTGGAAGGCCAACCGCTGGTCTACGGGCAGAGCATCACCGATGGCTGCATCGACTGGGACACCACCGTGACGGTGCTGGAGCGACTGGCCGCGGCCGTGCGCGCCCGTCGCGACGTGAAGGTGTCCGAAGCCGCTTGAGTGCGGCACGTGTGTGGATGGCGGCCAGCGCCTGCGGGGGTGCGGCCGCGATCAGGGCCGGTCGGAGTTGGAGTCCGGCCCATCTGCACCGGCGATGCGCCTGGCGCTGCGCATGAGCGACAGCGCCAGGTACATCGCCGGGGTGGTGCGGATTCCGCCGCGCGAACCTCAATGCACTTCGTCGTGGTACACGAACTTCGGCATTTCCCAGCGGTAGTGGATCGCCAGCAGGCGCAGCGCGAAGCCGCCGCCGAGGCAGCACAGGATCGCGGTGGCGTCGGCCACGCCCCAGTGCAGCAGCAACAGGTAGGCCGCGCCGGTCAGCAGCGCGATGATCGCGTACAGCTCCTTCTGGAAGATCAGCGGCACCTCGTTGCAGAGGATGTCGCGCAGCACGCCGCCGAACGCGCCGGTCAGCATGCCGGCGATCAGCACGATCGGCATCGCATGGCCGGCTTCGCGCGCGATCGAGCAGCCGATCAGGGTGAAGGCGATCAGGCCCAGCCCGTCGAGGACCAGGAAGGTGCGGCGGAAGTGGTGCATCCAGCGTGCGACCCAGGTGGCGATCAGCGCCGCGCACACGGTGAAGCCCAGGTACTCGGGATGCTTCACCCAGCCCAGCGGATAGTGGCCGAGCAGGATGTCGCGCAGTGAACCACCACCGAGGGCGGTGACGCAGGCGATCATGACCACGCCGAACAGGTCCATGCGGCGGCGGCCGGCGGACAGTGCGCCGGTCATGGCTTCGGCGGAAATGGCGATCAGGTAGATGATGGACAGCAGCATTGGGCAGGCTCCGGGCGCGGTGGGGCCGGCCATGCGCGACTACCGCCACTGCCTGCGCAATGACGGGATGACGATGACCGGTGCCGCTCCCGCTGTCCTTTTGCCTGAGAGTTCAGCGGCATGGGCCGCGTGCCCCTTCGGCGGATCGTCGCGGGCGTGCCCGGTGACCTCTCTCCAGCTCGGCGAGTCGAATGCATGGTTGGTGGGATTCCAGCCCACCGGCCTGAGCGATCATGGGAGCCTGCGCCTTCGGCGGGCGCCAGCGCGGCGCCTCTCTCCTGCATTCGAGCGCCAGTATATCCGCTGCAGTGCAGCACGGCATAATCCGGGCATGGCCCCGTCCCTCCGCCCGTGGTTCCTGTACCTGCTCGAATGTCGCGATGGCAGCTATTACGCCGGCATCAGCACCGACGTGGACGCGCGTTTCGCCGCCCACCAGGCTGGCAAGGGCGCGCGCTACACCCGGGCCCGGCCGCCGCTGCGGGTGCTGGCCGTGCGCGAGTACCCGGACCGGGCCGCCGCCTCGCGGGCCGAATGGCAGCTCAAGCAGCTGCCGCGCGAGCGCAAGCTGGCGTGGTTGCAGGCGGTGGATGCTGGGTCCCTGTAGATCCATGGCATACATGGATGCCTCTGTGCCGCCATGCGATGATCGCCCAGCCCTCAGCGCTGGAGACCCGGATGTCCACCGTCGCCCTGTTGTTCGCTCTCTCTGCGTCAACCAGTCCCGCTGCCGACCCGGCCACCCTCGCGGCCATCGAAGCCACCTGCCATGACTACGTCGACGGCCAGCTGGAGGCCGACCCGCAGCGCGTCGCCCGCTCCCTGCACCCGGACCTGGCCAAGCGCGCGGTCCTCGGCGATACGCCCGACGAGCGGCTGGGCCTGCGCCGCATGTCGAAGGAAGAACTGGTCTCGTTGACGAAGCAGGGCGCGTTGAAGACCCCGAAGGATCAATGGGACCGCCGCTGCACGGTGCTGGACGTGACCGGCAATGCCGCCTCGGTGCGATTGGAAACGCCGTGGTTCGTCGATTACTTCCACATGGGGCGCTTCGACCAGCGCTGGGTCATCGTCAACGCGTTGTGGTACCCGAAACCGAAGGCGAAGTGAGCACGATGCGTGCCGCCGGTAAGGCATGGGTCTCCGTCGTCGTACTGGCCGCCGGCATCGCACTGCTGCCTGGCCTGCTGTACCTGCTCGGGCTTGCCCTGGTGGGCGGTTGGCCGAAGCCAGCAGACCGTGCGCCCAGTGGTGTGGCTGCGTGCAGCAGTGAACCGCGAACAGGATCTCAGCCGATGAATCCCTGGTGTTTCGCCGCGCAGTTCTTCGACGACGACGCGATGAAGAAGAAGGTGCCAGAGGTGGAACGGGAGGCGTTCTGGATTGCCCGCCGCCATCTTTGGCGGCAGCCACGGCACGACATGCTGCGCTGGCATCTGAGCAGCACGGCACTGACGATCTGGATTACCCGCAACTGGAGTGCCGCGCAGATTGCCGACACCGCAAGGAAGGAGGACTTCTGCCGCGCATGGTCGAAACGGCGGGTGCCCGGCGGCCCGATGAAGCGGTAGATCCACGCCATGCATGGATGATGTTGACGGAGTCAGAGCCCTTTCCTGCGGAGAGGGGACGGACCGCGCGGCAGCCGGCCAGCGGCCGGCACTACCGTCGGGGTCGCCGGTCTTCCTGGTCATCACCGAAGATGATGCGCGCGCTGCGCTGGTAGCTCCAGTACGCCACGGCCCAGTTCAGCAGCACTACGATGCGGTTGCGGAAGCCGATCAGGAAGAACACGTGCGCGGCCAGCCAGAACCACCAGGCCAGCACGCCCGACAGCTGCAGCCGCCCCAGGTGCACGATCGCGGCCATGCGACCGATGGTGGCCAGGTTGCCGTAGTCGGCGTACTTGAACGGGCCGGGCTCGGGCTTGCCGTGCAGGCGTGCGCGGATCACCTCGGCCACGTATTTGCCCATCTGCTTGGCAGCGGGTGCCACGCCGGGTACCGGCTTGCCGTCGGCCTGGGTCAGTGCGGCCAGGTCACCGGCCACGAACAGCTCCGGGTGATCGGGCAGGGTCAGGTCCGGTTGCACCGGCACGCGGCCGGCGCGGTCCAGCGGCACGTCCAGCGTGCGCGCCAGCGGTGAAGCGGCCACGCCGGCGGCCCAGACCACGGTGCGGGCCGGTACGAACTGGTCACCGAGCGTGAAGCCCTGGCTGTCGATGTCGCTCACCGGGGTACCGGTCAGCACTTCCACGCCCAGCTTTTCCAGCTGGCGGCGTGCTTTCAGCGAAAGTACTTCCGGGAACGAGGACAGCACGCGCGGGCCGGCCTCGACCAGCCGCACCTTGGCGCTGGCCGGGTCGATGTGGCGGAATTCGTTGCGCAACGTATGCCGCGCGATCTCGGCCAGGGTGCCGGCCAGTTCAACACCGGTGGGACCGCCACCGACCACCGCGAAGCTCAGCCATGCGGCCTTCTTCGCCGGGTCCGGTTCTGCTTCGGCACGCTCGAACGCCAGCAGCAGCTTGCGGCGCAGCGCGATCGCATCGTCCAGCGTCTTCAGGCCGGGCGCATCATCGGCCCACTGGTCGTTGCCGAAGTAGGCATGGGTGGCGCCGGTGGCCAGCAGCAGGCTGTCGTAGTCCAGCGTGCTGCCATCGGCCATGCGGATCTGCCGGGCCTGTTTGTCGATGGCGACCACTTCGCCGAGGCGGACTTCCACGTTGCGCTGGTGGCCGAGGATATGGCGCAGTGGTGCAGCGATATCCGGCGCGGACAGGCCGGCGGTGGCCACCTGGTACAGCAGCGGCTGGAACAGATGATGGTTGCGGCGGTCGACCAGGGTGATGCGTATGCGCTCGCGGGCCAGGGCACGGGTGGCCCAGAGACCGGCAAAACCGCCGCCGACAACAACCAGGTGGGGAACGCGCTCGCGACTCATCGACTCACTCCAGTGGGGGCATTGGGGGAAGCGCCTGGCATCTTCGCACGGCGACTGCCTGTCACGTCAGCGCCCGCGTGGATCGGCGATACTCGGGTTCAGGCAACCGCCCGCGAGGAGTCCATGAGCGAACCGGAAAAGCGCATCGCCCTGTTGATCGACGCCGACAATGCGCCGGCCTCGAAGATCGACGAGGTGTTGGCCGAAGTGGCCCGCTATGGGGTGGCCAACGTGCGCCGCGCCTATGGCAACTGGAAGAGCCCGCGACTGAAGGGGTGGGAAGCGGTGCTGCATGAGTATGCGATCCGTCCCATCCAGCAGTTCGCCTACAGCAAGGGCAAGAATGCCTCGGACATGGCGATGGTGATCGATGCCATGGACCTGCTGTACGCGCGCAACCTGGATGGCTTTGCCATCGTCTCCAGCGATGCGGACTTCACCCCGATGGTGATGCGCCTGTTGACCGATGGCGTGAAGGTGTACGGTTTCGGCGAGAAGAAAACACCCGAGCCGTTCGTCAACGCGTGCTCGAAATTCACCTACCTGGAAGCACTGGGCCAGACCCACGCCAGCGTGCCGGATACCGAACAGGCATCCAGCGAACAGGCCTCGAACGAGCCGGTGGCCAACGATGATGCGCGCCCGCGCAAGAGCGGTGCGGAAATGCGCAGCGACACGCGGCTGGTGAAGATGCTGCGTCGCGCGGTGTCCGCGGCCGAGGGCGAGGATGGCTGGTCGCACCTCGGCCCGGTCGGCAGCCAGATCGGCAACCAGGCGTCGTTCGACCCGCGCAACTATGGCTACGGCAAGCTCAGCGATCTGCTGGCCGCGATCGGCCTGTTCGAACTGAAGAAGGATGGCAAGTCGTCCTACGTGCGCGCGCTGCCGAAAAAGAACCGGTAATGCCGGCCGCTGGCCAGCGAGGAACCGGTAGTGCCGGCCGCTGGCCGGCAATTCCCGGACGCCAGATCCCGCATCCGGCATGCACACACCCCGCCCGATCAGGGGTATCGTTGCCGCTCGCATTGCCAGCAAGGAATACCCGCATGTTGAAGATCTGGGGCCGTCGCAATTCCAGCAACGTCCGCAAGGTGCTGTGGTGTGCCGAGGAAATCGGCCTGCCGTACGAGTCCATCGAGGTCGGTGGCAGCCACGGCGGCACGCAGACGCCGGAATACCAGGCGATGAATCCCAATGGCCTGGTACCGGTGATCGAAGACCACGGCCTGCCGCTGTGGGAATCGAACGCCATCGTGCGCTACCTGAGTGCGCGCTACGCGCTGGGCACGCTGTACGCCGAAGAGCCGATGGAACGCGCCCAGGCCGAGAAGTGGATGGACTGGAGCACCTCGCGCATGGCGCCGCTGTACACCGACCTGATCTGGGGCATCATGCGCACCGCCCCGGCCGACCGCGACGAAGCGCGGATCAATGCCGCCATCGTACGCGCCGGCGACTACCTGGCGATGGCCGATGCCACCCTGGCCAAGCAGCCGTGGCTGTCCGGCGAGACATTCGCGATGGGTGACATCCCGCTGGGCTCGCTGATCTATGCCTGGTTCGAACTGCCGATCCAGCGTCCGGAACTGCCGCACCTGGCCGACTGGTACGCCCGTCTTCGCGAGCGCCCCGCCTACCAGCGCGGCGTGATGTCGCCGCTGACGTAAGCGAAAGCGTCCGGGGTCAGAGCCCTTTTCTGCGAAAAGGGATCCGACCCCAGGGCATCGGGGTCGGATCCCACCCGACGGGTGGGCTCTGACCCCTCAATAAAGATCCGTCGGATCCACATCCAGCGACCAGCGCACCTTGCGTGCTTCCGGCAGCGCATACAGCTGCGGTACCAGTTGCGAAAGCACTCCGTGCAGCGGTGGCCGCTGCGCGGCAGACAGCAGCAGCTGGGCGCGCTGGTAACCGGCGCGCCGTGGCATCGGCGCCGGCATGGGTCCATAGGCTTCCACCACGTCCTGCTCGCCCAGCAGCTGTCGCGCTGCCAGCAGGAATGCACTGGCATGCTCCACCTGCTGCGCTTCGGCGCGCATCAGCGCCAGATGCGCGAACGGCGGGAATCCTGCGGCCTGGCGCTGGTTCAACTCGGCCTGCGCGAACGGGTGGTAGCCACCGCTGACCAGGGTTTCCAGCAGTGGGTGCCCCGGGTGATGCGTCTGCAGCCAGACTTCGCCCGGGTCGCGCGCGCGTCCGGCGCGACCGGCGACCTGGATCAGCTGCTGCGCCAGTTTCTCGCTGGCGCGGAAGTCGGCCGAGAACAGGCCTTCGTCGATGCCGACCACCACCACCAGGGTCAGCTTGGGCAGGTCGTGGCCCTTGGCCAGGATCTGCGTGCCGACCAGGATGCCGGGCTGGTCGCCCAGTTTCGACAGCTGTTGTTCCAGTGCATCGCGTCGCGACGTGGTGCCGCGGTCGATGCGCACCACCGGGAAGTCGGCGAAGGCGGCGGTGAGATGTTCTTCCAGGCGCTCGGTGCCGATGCCCTGCGGTTGCAGCGCCAGACTCCCGCACGCGGGGCATGCCAGCGGCGCCGGTTGCCGCGCACCGCAGTGATGGCACTGCAGGCGACGACCGCCGCCATGCACGGTCATCGGTGCATCGCAGCGGTTGCATGGCGCGGTCCAGCCGCAGTCGTGGCACAGCAGTACCGGCGCATAGCCACGGCGGTTCTTGAACACCAGCACCTGCTGGCCGCGCTGCAGGTGCTCGCCAATGCCGGCCAGCACGTCGGCCGAGAGGCCGTCATGCAATGGTCGCTTGCGCACATCAAGGATGCGCACGCGCGGTGGCCGCGCATCACCGGCACGCTGCTTCAGGCGCAGGTGGGTGTAGCGCCCGGCATAGGCGTTGTGCAGCGTCTCCAGTGAAGGCGTAGCGCTGCCCAGCAGAACCGGAACGCCCAGCGCCTTGCCCCGGACCAGAGCGAAATCGCGTGCGTGGTAGCGGATGCCGTCCTGCTGCTTGTAGCTGCCGTCATGCTCCTCGTCGACGATCAGCAGGCCGGCCTGCGGCAGCGGCGTGAACACCGCCGAGCGGGTGCCGACGATCACCCGTGCCTCGCCGCGCGAAGCCGCCGCCCAGACCCGGGCGCGCTCGTTGTCGTTCAACCCCGAATGCAGTGCATGCACGGCGATGCCGAGGCGGCCGCGGAAGCGTGCCAGGGTCTGCGGGGTGAGGCCGATTTCCGGCACCAGCACCAGCGCCTGCTTGCCTTGGGCCAAGCAGTGGATGATGGCCTGCAGGTAGACCTCGGTCTTGCCGCTGCCGGTTACGCCATCCAGCAGGAACGGTTGGAAGCCCTCGACTGCGTTGATCGCCGCCACGGCCTCTGCCTGCTCCGTGTTGAGGGTGGGGCCAGGCAGTGGCTGCGCGTGCTGCGGAGCGACGCGCAGCGCCACGCGTTCGGCCAGCTCGCGCTTGGCCAGGCTGCGCGCGGCGGTGCGCCAGTCGTCCATGCGTTCGCCCAGCACGTCCTCATCGACGATGGCGTCGGCCAGCAGCTCGGCCAGCTGCCGGGGGCGGCTGCCGGCGCGCAGTTTTTCGCGCTGGGCGCGGCCTTCGGCGGTCAGCTGCCAGCCCCAGTGATGGGTGTCGGGCAGGGCGTCGCCATGGCGCAGCGGGCCCGGCAGGGCGGTGCTCAGCACCTCGCCCAGTGGCGCATGGGTGTAGCGCGCCAGCCACTGCAGGCTGTGCCACAGCTCGCCCTGAAGCAGCGGTTGCGGGTCGCACCAGGCCAAGGCCTGGCGCAGTCCCTGGCCGTCATCGGTCTGGCCGTGCCCCACCACCACGCCGACCAGCTCGCGGTTGCCGAACGGCACCTTCAGGCGGCAGCCGACCGCGACCGTGGGGCCATCGCCCTCTGGTGACAGGTAGTCGAACAGGCGCGGCAGCGGGACGGGCAGGGCGACCTGCAGGGTCGGAATGGGTGAAAGCATCGGGCCAGTGTAACGGGCCATGCGCGCGCGGATGGCAGGGGCCAGAGACTGCCGGGGGGCCTCCGTCGAATCATAAATGTCACCTAAATATCGGTGTCCATTGGAGATTCAGTCTTATCCACATGTTCTGTGGATAACGTTGTGCGTTACCGGTCGACGGGAACGCAGGAGGCCGATGGCGACGAGCTCACGCTTGGGTTGGTCAAAAAATCGCCACACTTCAAAGTCATTCAAAATCAACAACTTGAGTGTGAAACATTGCTGAAACAGAGTGAATTCAGCTGGATGCCGCAGTTTTCCCCGAGGCGGGCGTGGTGCTGTGCACAACCTGCAGCACGAAGTGCCTGCGCGCGCAAGTCCTACGGGTGCCGATGGGCTGCCGCTATCATGCCGGCAGACCTTTGGAGTGACCGATGACGGCTGTGCCCGCCCCTGTTTCCTCGACCGCGGCCGGCGCGCTGTCGGCGTTCCTGCGCGGCGTCGAGCGCCGCGCCCTGGTGGTGGCTGAGCTGCAGTGCGGCGATGCCGCGCGAGCCGAGCAGACCCTGGTGGCGGTGATGCGCGCCTTCGCCGCGGTCGCCAGCGACCTGCCGATGGCGCAGTGGCCGACCCGCTTCTGGACCCTGCTGGGCCAGCGCCAGGCGCTGCGCGAGCCGGTGGGCGGCCAGTGGCTGCCGCCGTTGGCCGCGCTGGGCGAGATGGGGCCGCTGCCGCGCTTGGCATTCCTGCTGCGGGTGGGCGGCAGTCTGGACGAGGGTATCGCCATGCGCGTGCTCGACCAGGACGAAGCGGGCTACCAGCACCTGCTGGCTGATGCCTGCCCCCGTGATGCGCACGGCCAGCCCGATGCGTCGGCATGGCGCCAGCTGGCCGAACAGGTGCAGCTGCGCATCCGCGACCTGCCGGCCAAGCGCCTGCAGCAGCTGCAACAGCCGGCTGCGTCGGCCGCCAGCAATGAAGCTCCCGCGACCAGCTGGCGCGCACCGCAGCGCGATGATCGTGCGGCCGCCCAGGGCAAGCGGCGGCGTCCCAATGCCAGGCCGCGCTGGCGCGGCCCGGTGATCCTGCTGGTGACGGTGGCGGTGCTGTTGGCCGCGGCACTGGGCTGGCGCTACTGGCAACGACATTTATCCGGTAGCGACGCTCCACTGCCGGAAGGGGTAGTGGGCGAAGCTGGCCCGGTCACGGTGGAAGCGCTTCCGCCGAGCAAGGTCAATGCCACGCCGGATGCGACCCCGGCCCAAGCCTCCGACGACGCCATGATGCTGGCCGACCGCGACTATCCGCTGGTGGCCGATGCCGATCTGTATGCCTGGACCGCCGCCGGCGGCCCGTTGCCGGTGGACGAATCGCAATCCAGGCCGAGCCGGCCCGAGCCCGCCAGCGCCACGCTGGAAACCGCTGCCGCCGATGAATAAGACCCTGTTCGCCAGCCTGCTGCTGGCCCTGCCGTTGTCGCTGTCCGCCGCGCCGCAGACCTTGAGCGTGCCGCTGCCGCCGCCAGTGCCGGGCAGTTCACCGGCGGCTCCCGCTCCGGCCACCACAAACACGACGCCCGCTGCGTTCACCCAGCTCGACGCCCAGCAGCAGCGTCAGCGCCGTGCCGACTACGCGGCCTGGCGCGCCCTGCCGGAGAGCGAGCGGGAGCGCATCCGGCAGGCTGCGGCGCGGTTCAATGCGCTGCCGGCGGACCAGCAGCAGCGCCTGCGCGAGCAGTTCCAGGCGCAGGACCAGGCCTTCCGCGAGGGCTGGCGGCTGGGCCCGCAGCTGGGACTGGAGTTCCCCAAGCTGCACGGCCTGTTCGGCTTCGTGCCACCGGAACAGCGCGAGGCCGCGCTGGCCGTGCTGCGCCAGCTCAGCCCAGCGCAGCTGGCCCAGCTGACCCTGGTCGCGCAGCGCACGCCACCGCAGGAGCGTGACACGGTGCGAGGCGCGTTCCTCGCCGTGCCGGCCGCCGAGCGCGATACCTGGCTCAAGCGCCAGGCGGGTCAGTAAGCAAAAGGGGACGGAGGGGATTAAGCCGTGTTCGGCACGGTCGTGCTTGAAACGACTTAATCCCCTCCGTCCCCTTTTTCTGTTCGTAACGCGATCGCAACGCGTGATGCCGGGGCCTGCCGGAACCCAGCATTCACGCCATGTCATGGGAATGCGCGCGCTGCGCGCGTAAGATGACCGGCCGCAACCCGGTGCCTGTGCCCTTCGCGCGCAACCGTAGTTCGCGTCAAGCACCTTATGTCTACTGCAACCTCCACGCCGCGCTTCAGCAAGGAAGTCGGCGCCACCGGTCTGCTCGCCCTGCCGCTTGTGCTCGGGCATGTGTCCACCGGTCTGATCTCCTTCGTCGACAACGTCATTGCCGGCCACCACGCCACCGCGACCCTGGCCGCGGTGACCATCGGCACGGCGCTGTTGTGGCTGCCGATGCTGATCCCGATCGGCACCCTGATCTCGCTCACCGCCTCGGTATCGCAGCTGCACGGCGCCGGCCGCGAGCGCGAGATCGGCCCGCTGTTCCGCCAGGCACTGTGGCTGGCGCTGGGGCTGGGGCTGATCATGTTCACCTTCCTCACGGTGGTGCCGCCGCTGCTGCCATCGTTCGGCATCGCGCCGGACATCGTGCCGGGGGCGACCGCGTTCCTGCACGCGGTGCGCTGGGGCGGGCCCGCACTGACCCTGTACTTCTGCATGCGTTACCTGAGCGAAGGCATGCACTGGACGTTGCCGACCATGCTGCTCGGCTTCGGCGGCCTGCTGGTGCTGGCGCCGATGGGCTACGTGCTGGCCAACGGCAAGCTCGGTTTCCCGGAACTGGGTGCGGAAGGCCTGGGCATCGCTTCGGCGGTGATGATGTGGCTGCAGGCCACGGCGTTTGCCCTCTACCTGTGGCGCACCAAGCGCTTCGCCCACCTGCAGCTGTTCTCGCACTTCGAAGGACCGCGCTGGAAGGCGATCTGGGACCTGCTGCGCACCGGCCTGCCGATCGGCATTACCGTGCTGATGGAAGGCGGCCTGTTCATCGTCACCGCGCTGCTGATCGGCCGTCTGGGTGCGAATGAAGCGGCCGCGCACCAGATCGCGATCAACGTGGCGCAGCTGTGCTTCATGATCCCGATGGGCGTGGCCGAGGCCACCACCGTGCGCGTCGGCCATGCGGTTGGCCGTGGCGATGGCTTCGGCGTACGGCGTGCGGCCTGGGCCGGCTACGCGATCATCATGGGCACGCAGACGCTGTCGGCGGCGGTGCTGCTGTTCGGCCACGATGCCATCGTCGGTGTCTACACCAACGACCTGGCGGTGGCCGGCCTGGCCTCGACGCTGCTGCTGTACGCGGCCACCTTCCAGTTCCCGGATGGCATCCAGGTACTGTCGGCCGGCGCGCTGCGCGGCCTGAAAGACACCCGCGTGCCGATGTTCATCGCCATGTTCGCGTACTGGGGCCTGGGCATGCCGCTCGGCGCCGGGCTCGGCCTGGGCCTGGGCATGGGCCCGCAGGGCATGTGGATCGGCCTGATCGTTGGCCTGACCGCCGCTGCCATCCTGATGGGCTGGCGCCTGCGCCGCAGCAGCCTGCGCATCGGCCAGTCGATGTTGTCCTGACCTTTGCGCCCGCCATGCCGACCCATGGCGGGCGATCCCCTGACTTGTGTCCGATGCTGCATCACGCGGCACCGGCTATGCTGGTACCACGGCAAGAAGCCATCCGGAGCGTTCCATGAATCAACCCGTGCCCCCGCTGCCCCCGGCGCGTCGCAACCCCGTCGCCAGTTTCTTCATCGGGCTGTGGGACGTCATGAACTTCACCCGCCGGTTGATCCTCAACCTGCTGTTCTTCGGCCTGCTGTTCCTGCTGCTGGTGATGTTCGTCATCGCGGCGGGCATGGGTGCCGGTGCCAGCAAGTCACTGCAGGATCGCACCACCCTGGTGATCGCCCCGGAAGGTCGCCTGGTCGAGCAGTTCAGCGCCGACCCGGTCAGCCGCGCACTGGCCAAGGCGGTGGGCGACAACGGCGCCGAAGAGATCCAGCTGCGCGACCTGCTGCGGGTGATCGAGTCGGCCAAGGAAGACAAGAAGATCGAGCGCGTGGTGCTGGAGCTGGACAAGCTGCAGCCGTCCGGCTTCGCTTCGCTGCGTGAAGTGGCCACCGCGCTGCAGGACCTGCGTGCCTCCGGCAAGCAGCTGGTGGCCTACAGCGAGAGCATGGGCCAGTCGCAGTACCTGCTGGCCGCACAGGCCGACGAGGTCTACCTGGATCCGATGGGGTCGGTGGTGCTCGAGGGCCTGGGCCGCTACCGCCAGTACTTCCGCACCGGCCTGCAGGACAAGCTGGGCGTGGACGTGCACCTGTTCAAGGTGGGCGAGTACAAGTCCGCGGCCGAGCCGTACGTGCTCGATGCGGCCTCGCCGGCCTCCAAGGAAGCCGACCTGTTCTGGATGAACGACGTGTGGCAGCGCTATCTGGCGGACATCGCCAAGGCGCGTCGCCTGGACCCGGCACAGCTGGCCGCCGGCATCGACACGCTGCCGGAAGGCATCGCCGCCGCCGGTGGCGACCTGGCCAAGTTCGCCCTGCAGCAGAAGCTGGTGACCGCGCTGAAGACCCGCGAGGAGTTCGAGGATCTGATGATCGAGCGCGGCGTGGCCGATGACGATGCCGACGGTGGTTTCCGCAACGTCGACTTCGGCACCTACCTGGGCCAGCTCGATGCGCGCCGCAACCCGGTGGACAACCGTCCGCAGGTAGCGGTGGTTGTGGCCGCCGGCGAAATCAGCGGCGGCGATCTCCCGGCCGGCCGCATCGGTGGCGAATCGACCTCGGCGCTGCTGCGTGCCGCGCGTGACGACGAGAACGTGAAGGCGGTGGTGCTGCGCGTGGATTCGCCGGGCGGTGAAGTGTTCGCCTCCGAGCAGATCCGCCGCGAAGTGGTGGCCCTGCAGGCCGCCGGCAAGCCGGTGGTGGTGTCGATGGGCGACCTGGCCGCCTCCGGTGGCTACTGGATCAGCATGAATGCCGATCGCATCTATGCCGATCCGTCGACCATCACCGGTTCGATCGGCATCTTCGGCATGGTGCCGAACTTCAGCCGCGCGCTGGACAAGATCGGCGTGCACACCGATGGTGTCGGCACCACACGTTTCGCGGGTGCGTTCGATGTCACCCGCCCGATGGATCCGGCCGTTGGCCAGGTCATCCAGTCGGTGATCAACAAGGGTTACGCCGACTTCACCGGTCGCGTCGCCGACGCCCGCAAGAAGCCGGTCGAGGCCGTCGACGAAGTGGCGCGTGGCCGCGTGTGGAGCGGTGCGCAGGCCAAGGAACGTGGCCTGGTCGATGCCTTCGGTGGCCTGAAGGATGCCGTGGCCGATGCCGCCAGCCGCGCCAAGCTGGGCAAGGCCGATGCCTATCGCGTGCGCTACATCGAGAAGGCGGCAACGCCGTTCGCGCAGTTTGTCAGCGGTTTCGCCGGCAGCCGTGCCGGCGCCTGGATGCTGTCCGACTCGGGCATGGCGCGGATGGTGCTGGCGCGCACGATGCCGGAAGTGGATACGCAGCTGCGCTTTGTCGAGAACGCGGCGCGCGAGAAGGGCAACGGTACGCCGGTGAAGGCGCTGGCCTACTGCTTCTGCGGGTTCTGATCGGCAGCGGTGACGAATGAAAACGCCCGGCCCTGGCCGGGCGTTTTCGTTGGTGGGGGTCGGATCCCTTTGCCCCGCAAAGGGCTCTGACCCCACAGGTCACTGCGTCGCGTCGGCCTCGGCCTTGCGTTCGCGTGCGGCGGCTTCTTCCACTGCTTTCTGCGCGCCCTTGGCGCGGTCCAGCGGTTCCTGCATCGCACGCGACATCGCTTTGGGCACCGGTGGCTTCTCCGGGTTCGGCGTCGGCGGCCGCTGGCAGGCCACCAGCAGCACGCCGGCCAGCAGGGACGAGAACAGGGTCGGGATGCGCATGGCGGCTCTCCGCAGTGGGCGTACGTGCAGTGTCGCATCCTCGGCAGAGGGCCGCCGTGAGCGCGTATCCTTGCCGCATCGAAATGCAGCGGGCGCGGCCCCGGAGGACACATGACCCAGCAACGGTGGCGCCTGGACGGGCAGACCGCCCTGATCACCGGTGCCAGCGCCGGTATCGGCCTGGCCATCGCACACGAACTGGCCGGCTTCGGCGCGGACCTGATGATCGTCGGGCGCGATATCGACATGCTGGAGACCGCGCGCGACGAGCTGCTGGATGTGTATCCGCAGATGCAGGTGCACGCGCTGGCCGCCGATGTCTCCGACGACGAGGACCGCCGGCAGATCCTGGACTGGGTAGAAGACCACAGTGATGGCCTGCACATCCTGGTCAACAACGCTGGCGGCAACGTCACCAAGGCGGCCACGGAGTATTCAGAGGACGAATGGCGGAAGATCTTCGAGACCAACCTGTTCTCGGCGTTCGAGCTGTCGCGCTACGCGCATCCGCTGCTGGCTCGCCACGCATCGTCGTCGATCGTCAACGTCGGCAGCGTGTCCGGCCTGACCCATGTGCGCAGCGGCGTGGTCTACGGCATGAGCAAGGCCGCGATGCACCAGATGACCCGCAACCTGGCCGTCGAGTGGGCCGAGGATGGCATCCGGGTCAATGCAGTGGCGCCGTGGTACATCCGCACGCGGCGGACCTCCGGTCCGTTGTCGGACCCGGATTACTACGAGGAAGTGATCAACCGCACGCCGATGCGTCGTATCGGCGAGCCGGAGGAAGTGGCCGCCGCGGTGGGCTTCCTCTGCCTGCCGGCAGCCAGCTATGTCACCGGTGAGTGCATCGCGGTGGATGGCGGCTTCCTGCGTTACGGGTTCTGATCTTTCAGCGGGTAGTGCCGGCCGCTGGCCGGCAACTGCAATCATCTGAAGATCCTGTGGTTGCCGGCCAGCGGCCGGCACTACCGGGTGGCGGTCACCCCGGTACCGGGCAGTTGCTGGCCTCCAACACCGCCTGCAGCCGCTCGCGTTCACCGCGCGCGGTATCGCGGTTTTCCGGTGCGGCGAAGCGTTCACGGCCGCGGGCATCACGGAAGCGCTGCTGCCAGCTGCCGCATCGCTGTGCTTCGGGAAGTTCCTCGCAGCGGTCGCGTACGACTTCGCAGCCGGCCGCGTTCATCGGCGTGACCCCGCCCAGGCCCTGCACCGTCATCGGTTCGCAGCGACCAGGTGATGCCTCGTACTCGTGCAGATAACCACCGCCCTGTCCGTCGGTGCACTGGAAGATCGGGGGAAGCGGCGGCTTCGGTGGACCGTTGCCTGCTTCGGCACGGGCATCGGCATCACGGCGCAGGGTCGCACTGTCGAGAATCTGGTTGGCACCTTCGCGTTCAACCATTCCCGCTTCCATGATGGTGCGTCCTTCGTCCGCGCGTCGTGGTTTCGCTGGGGCCGCAGGGGCAACGGCCGGTCCGGCCGGCACCGGCGCGGGTGTTTCGACGGGGGTGGGTGCAGGTTCCGCAGCCACAGGTGCAGCGGCAGCCGGCTGCGGGTTGGCCGGGCCGGGCACGCGCAGCACCTGCTGCTTGCTGCCGGTGGGGCACGGCGTGCGCTGCAGGGTAGGGACGTCACTACTGCTGGAGGTGCAGCGGTAGATCACGCCCTCTTCGGCCAACGCGCTTCCGGGCAGCAGCGCCAGAAGCAACCAGATCAGTCTGTTCATGCTCACAGCGTACAGGCTGCGCTCAACGCTGGCAGTCGCGTGACAGGCGCGCGTCGATGCCACGCTGTTCGTTGTTGATGGCGGTGCGCTCGCTCTGCAATGCGCTGTTGTAGCGACGGTCCAGTTCCCAGCGGCGGTCGCGCAGGCGCGCACAGACCTCCTGTGGCGGCAGCGCGTGGCAGCTGTCGCGCACCAGCACGCTGCCGGCCGGGGCCTGCACGCCTACGCCGACGGCGGGCGGCCGGTAACCGGCGCCCTCGCCGACGGGCGGACCGATCGGTGTGCCGATGGCCGGGCGCGGACCCGGGTACGATGGGCCCCGATGCCCGTGTGGCAGCCAGACGCTGGTCCACAACGGCACCCAACGCGGATTGCCCTCGTTGCTGTCGCTGGTATAGCGCTGGCCATCGTCGCGCACGCATTCGTACAGCGGCTGCGGCGGCTGGATGTAGACGTGGCGGACCTCGCGGTCACGCATCACCGGAGATTCGTCCGGCGGTGCGGGGGCCGCATCGCTGCGCACCACCTGCGGCGCTGGATCGCGCGGGCGCTGCAGGTCGCGGACTTCCTGGCGGCCGCTGTTGCAGGGCCTGTCCTGCAGGGCCACGCCGCCGTTGCTGGCGACGCAGCGGTAGACCCGCACGTCCTCGGCCGCCGGTGCCGTCGATGGCAGCAGCAGGCACAGGCCCAAAGCGGTGCGCAGCAGGTTCATGACGGCAGGGTGCGCGATTGTCCGGGGCAGCGCAATCGGCCGCTCAGGAGCGCAGCACGTTGCCGCTGAGCGCGTCGCGGATCGGGGTGGGCTGGGCCAGGCCGCCGGTTTCGCCATCCAGGATGCCATCAAGCAGGCGCAGCAGGCGGGGATCCAGTTCTTCGCGGCGGCGCGCCGGTGGTTCGCCGGCCAGGTTGGCGCTGGTGGAGACCAGCGGGCCTCCCCAGGCACGGCAGAGTTCGGCCACCAGCGGGTGGGCGCTGATGCGCACGGCGATGCCGCTGTGCTCCCCGGTGACCCACGGCTGGGCACGGGGTCCGGCCGGCAGGATCCAGGTGTTGGCGCCGGGCCAGCTGGCCAGCACCGCGCGCTGGCGTGCGTCCGGCAGGGCCTGCAGGCGCACCCAGCCTTCCAGCTGCGCCAGATCGGCCGCGACCAGAATCATGCCTTTTTCCATCGGGCGCTGTTTCAGTCGCAGCACCATGTGCACCGCCGCCTCGTGCGAAGGGTCACAGCCCAGGCCCCAGACCGCTTCGGTCGGGTAGGCGATCACGCCGCCCCCGCGGAGCGTGGCGACAGCAGAGTCCAGGGTGAGTTCTTTCATGGCGGCGACCGGCCCGGCGTGGGCCTTCATTATCCCCCTGCTGCGTGCAGAAGGGGTGGACCCTGGCACCCGGTAGTGCCGGCCGCTGGCCGGCATCTGATGCTTCTGGGGTTGCCGGCCAGCGGCCGGCACTGCCCCTCATCCACGCTTGGCGTGGATCTACTTCTTTGCGGCGGCCTTCTTCGCCGGGGCCTTCTTCGCGGCGGCCTTCTTTACTGCTTTCTTGGCCGCGGCCTTCTTGGCAGGCGCTTTCTTTGCAGCGGCCTTCTTCGGCGCCGCTTCCTTCTTCACTGCCGCCTTCTTGGCCGGGGCTTTCTTCGCGGCGGCCTTCTTGGCACCGAAGCCCTTGCGCACCGGCTTGCCGGTTTCTTCCATCAACTGCTGCACTTCAGCCAGGGTCAGCGACGCCGGTTCGCGATCCTTGGGGATCTTGCCGTTCATCCTGCCGTCGCTGATGTACGGGCCGAAGCGGCCGTTCAACACCTGGATGTCGCTGCCCTCGAACTCCTTGATGATCCGGTTGCGCGCGATCTCTTCCTTCTCTTCGATCAGGAACACGGCGCGCGCCAGGTCGATGGTGTACGGGTCGTCCTCCTTCTTCAGCGAGGCATAGGTGCTGCCGCGCTTGGCGAACGGGCCGAAGCGGCCGATGCCGACGCTGACCGGCTCGCCGTTGTCCTCGCCCAGTGCGCGCGGCATCAGGAACAGCTCCAGCGCGTCTTCCAGGGAAATGGTGTGCATCGACTGGCCAGGGCGCAGCGAAGCGAACTTCGGCTTCTCCTCGGCATCTTCGGCGGTGCTGCCGATGGCGGCATAAGGCCCGAAACGGCCCAACCGCACGCTGACCGGCTTGCCGGTCTTGGGGTCGGTGCCGAGCTCGCGCGCGCCACTGGCCTCCGCGCGGTCGACCGATTCCTTCTTGTCTTCGACCAGTTCCTTGAACGGTTCCCAGAAGCGCGACATCAGCGGGATCCAGTCTTCTTCGCCACGCGAGACGGCATCGAGCTCGTCTTCAAGCTTGGCGGTGAAGTCGTAATCCACGTACTGGGTGAAGTGGCTGGACAGGAACTTGGACACCGCGCGGCCCACATCGGACGGGCGGAAGCTGCGCCCTTCCATTTCCACGTACTTGCGGAACAACAGGGTCTGGATGATCGAGGCGTAGGTCGAGGGACGGCCGATGCCGTACTCTTCCAGCGCCTTCACCAGCGCCGCTTCGGTGTAGCGCGGCGGCGGCTGGGTGAAATGCTGTTCGGCCTGGATGCGTTCCAGCGGCACGCGGTCGCCGGGCTTCATCGCCGGCAGCTTGCGGCCTTCGTCCTCGTCCTCGGCACTCTTGTTGTCCTTGCCTTCCTCGTACACGGCCAGGAAGCCGGGCACGACCACGGTGGTGCCGCTGGCACGGAACACGTGTTCGCTGCCGGCCGACAGGTCGACGCTGACCGTGTTGAGCGTGGCCGGAATCATCTGGCAGGCCACTGCACGCTTCCAGATCAGCTCGTACAGGCGGCGCTCGTCGTCGGTGAGGAAGCGTGCGACCTGGGCCGGGGTGCGCAGGGCCGAGGTCGGGCGTACCGCTTCGTGCGCTTCCTGGGCGTTCTTCGACTTGGTCTGGTAGGTGTTGGGCTGGTCGGGCAGCGAGGCGATGCCGTAGTCACGGGCGATCACGTCGCGGATCTCGGCCAGCGCATCCTGCGACAGGTTCACCGAGTCGGTACGCATATACGAGATCAGGCCGACGGTGCCTTCGTCACCAATCGCCACGCCTTCATACAGCTTCTGCGCCACCTGCATGGTCTTGCGGGTGGTGAAGCCGAGCTTGCGCGAGGCTTCCTGCTGCAGGGTGGAGGTGGTGAACGGCGGCGCCGGGCGGCGCTTGCGCTCCTTGCTGGCCACGTCGGTGACGTGCAGCGAGCCCTGCGCGGCCTGCTGGATGCGCATCCGCGCCGCTTCAGCGGTGTCGCCATCGGTGATGGTGAACTGCTCGAACTTCTGCCCGTCCAGCTTGATCAGCTTGGCGTTGAAGTGCTGCGACGGGTGCGCGCACTCGGCGGCGATCGACCAGTACTCGCGGGCGATGAAGGCTTCGATCTCTTCCTCGCGCTCGACGATCATGCGCAGCGCCGGGCTCTGCACGCGGCCGGCGGACAGGCCGCGCTGGACCTTGCGCCACAGCACCGGCGACAGGTTGAACCCGACCAGGTAATCCAGCGCGCGGCGCGCCTGCTGGGCATCGACCAGGTCGCTGGCGATCGCGCGCGGCTGGCTGATGGCTTCCTTGATGGCGCGCGGGGTGATCTCGGTGAACACCACGCGCTGCATCGGCTTGTCCTTGACCAGCCCGCGTTCCTTCAGGATCTCGGCGATATGCCAGCTGATCGCTTCACCCTCGCGATCCGGGTCGGTCGCCAGCAGGATGTCGTCGGCGCCCTTGGCGGCCTTGGCGATCGCATCGACGTGCTTCTCGTTCTTGTCGATCACGTCATAGTGCATGGCGAACCCGTTGTCCGGGTCGACCGCGCCTTCCTTCGGAATCAGGTCACGCACATGCCCATACGAGGCCAGGACGGTGTAGTCCTTGCCGAGGTATTTGTTGATCGTCTTGGCCTTGGCCGGCGATTCGACGATGAGCAGGTGCTTGGGCATGGCAGCAGGGTCTGTGGGGCGAACCGTGGGGAAGGGGCCGCTAGGGTGGAGCAAATGGCCGCATTAGTGAAGCGGCCACGCGCAAATCCATAAACTGAACGCCCGGTAATGTGCCGGGCGTTCAGGTTTCACCTTATTAGAGGAATCACGCCCGGCCAGCCCGTGTCAAGCAGCCAGCCGTGAGGATGGCCGTTCAGGAGGCCATCTTGGCGATGAAGCCGACCGCGAACACCAGCAGCGCCAGGCCCACCAGCGACAGTACTGCGGTCAACACCAGTACCAGCACGGTGACGGTGCCCAGCTCGCGGCGCTGCAGGTGGGGCTGGTCGGTGTAGGCCCAGCGGTCGACCACCAGAGTGTCGCAGATCATGTCGTGCAGGCCCTGCTTGCGCTCGGTGAAGGCCGCCATCAGGAAGCCGATGCCGAGGGTGAAGCTGCTCAGCAGCATGGCCCAGTAACGACCGAACGCGCGGGCCTTGGTCAGGCGCTCGCCGTTGCCGCGAACGACCTTGATGCCGACCGCCATCTTGCCCAGCGTGGCGCCGCCCTTCGAGGCATGGAACCAGGTGTAGTACGCCATGCCGATGCAGAGGTTGATCAGGGCACTGGCCAGCTGGGCCACGATCTCGATGGCCGATTCGCCACTGCCCACCGCGCCCATGCTGGCGCCCAGGATCGCACCGAGGATGGCCCCGATGATGCTGCCGGGGATGACCAGCACGAAGTAGTCGATCATGTAGGCCGCCACGCGCTTCCAGAAGCCTGCGTAGACCACTTCACCGCCAACCACAGGCTGTGCGTGGCCACCGCTGCCGACGGCGGCTGGAGCGCTGTATGGCGAGCTGCTGAGCGCGCCGGTGCCGGGCAGCGGTGCGGTGCCGCTGTCGATGGCGGCATAGTCGCTGCGCAGGTCGAACCCGCCGCTGCTGGTGGCCGTACTGGCATCGGCCAGCGTCTGCAGGCCGAGCTCGTCGACCACCTGGCGCAGTGCAGCCCACTGGGCCATGCCCTCGCGCCAGACCAGGGTGTCCAGGTTCAACTGGCCGCGCTGGAAGCGCTGGCGGATCTCCTGGACCGGCAGCGGGCCCTGGCGTTGCTGTCCTTCGGCGTAGTACCACTCAGTCATTGCATGTTCCCTGTTGAATCATCCTTGGAGGTGCTGGCGTGCGCGTGGCTCAGCCGCGGCACGTCGGCGGCAGGTACTTGTCGTTGCTTTCGCCACTGCATTCCCAGCGGCCGCTGTCGCGATCGTATTCCAGCCACAGCAGGTCGCCGTCGATGCCCTTGCCTGGTACCGCCAGCGTTGCTTCGATACCGCAGTGACCGTTGTTGAAGCGGCCGATGTTCACCGCCGACAGGCCCGCGTTGGCGAAGTCGCCCGGGACCGGGAAGCCGGCGTCATTGGCACCCGGGCAGCGGCCTTCGTCATCGGCGAAATGCTGCACCTGGTCCTTCAGCGGCTGCAGCGCGGCCACGGCGCCGGCGACTTTGCTGCGCACGGTGTAGTCGTTGTAGGCCGGCAGCGCGATGGCGGCCAGGATGGCCACGATCGGGACCAGTACCAGCAACAGGGCACCACCGATGATGGCGGTCAGCGCACAGCCGGACAGCTTCTTTTTCGGTGCCGGCAGGACGGTGGCCGATGCACTGGCGGCGTAGGGCGTGGACGCCGGCAGTACCGGCGGCTGCGGCGGAGGCGGTGCGACGGGTTCCGGTTCCGGTTCGGGTTCGACCGGCGGTACGGCGGCGTCCAGCGCCGGCACGATCAGGCCGAGTTCGTCCACGACGGTGCGCAACGGCTGCCATTGCGGCAGTCCGTCGCGCCACACCAGGGTGTCCAGGGTGATCTGGTTGTTGCGGAACAGCTCGACCAATTGTTCCGCCGGCAGCGGACCTTGCTGCCGGTTGCCTTCTGCATGGAACCACTCGCTCACGGGGACGCTCCTGAATGCGCTATGCCCCCAAGTGTACGGTCAGTGCAGGGGTTCTGGCTCGTCCATGAACATCTGCGTCTCCATCCAGGCATAGGCCGCTTCGGAGCCAGGCTGGTTGAACAGCACCATCAGTACGACCCATTTCAGGTCGTCCAGGTCCAGTTCGTCCTGGTCCAGGGCCATCGCCCGGTCCAGCACCAGTTCGCGCTGGTCGGCGTCGAGGATGCCGTGCTGTTCCAGGTACAGCAGGAAGCCGCGGCATTCCACGTCCAGCTTGTCCAGCTCGGGGCCGTGGTAGACGCGCACGGGGCCGTCGACCCGTGCCTGGGCCACGCTCGGCCGCTGCGCGGCCAGGGCGTCGAGCCAGTCGAACGCCTTGTTGATCTCGGTTGGGCTGAAACCGGCCTGGATCAGGCCGTTCTGGAGCGAATCGCGGTCACGGATCAGGTCCGCGTCTTCGCTGAAATAGTGTTCAAACAGGTACAGCAGTACGTCCAGGATGCTCTCTTTCATTGCCCCTCGGCCTGCGTCGCGCGACGCTGTGGAGGTGAAGAAACTAGGGAGTTCGACAGTAGCGGCCGTGTACGCACACCACGATTCCCGCCAGTTCCATGGCCAGCAGCATGGAGGACACCTGGGGCGCCGTCAATCCACAGCGTGTGATCAGTGAATCCATACTGCTTGGGTCGTGGTCCAGGGCCCGCCACAAGCACTGGTAGTCAGGGTCGTCGGCCCAGCGCGCCGGCAGGAGCGCCAGCGGTGCCTGTTCAGTGGGGGTGCCCAGCCGTGATTGCAAGCCCGGCAGCTGCTGGCGAAGGGCAGGGGCCAGCAGTTCCAGCACTTCCTCGGGGCGCTCGACCAGTGCGGCCCCTTCACGGATCAGCCGGTGGCAGCCCGCTGCGCGTGGGTTGAGTACCGAGCCAGGCAGGGCACAGACTTCACGGCCCGCCTCGGCAGCCAGCCGTGCGGTGATCAGGGCGCCGGAGCGTTGCGCGGCCTCGACCACCACCGTCGCCAGCGCCAGCCCGGCCACCAGGCGGTTGCGCGCGGGGAAGTGGCCCGGGCGTGCCGGTGTGCCGGGCAGGTACTCGCTGAGCACCGCGCCCTCGGCGGCGATCCGCCCCTGCAACCGTTGGTGGCTGTTCGGATAGGCCCGATCAGGGCCGGTTCCGATCACCGCCACGGTGCAGCCGCCTGCCTCCAGTGTGGCCAGGTGGGCGGCCGCGTCGATGCCGGCCGCCAGGCCACTGGTTACGGCCAGTCCGGCCTCGACGAAGCAGCCGGCAAAGCGCGCGGCCAGCGCGCGTCCTCCCGGGGTTGGCGAGCGGCTGCCGACCAGCGCCACCGAGGGGCGCCAGGCCAGGCTCGGATCGCCCGCCACGAACAGCGCCAGTGGCGGGTTCGGGACGTCCAGCAGGGGCGGCGGAAAGGCCGCATCGGCGAAGGACAGCAGATGGTGGTCGTCGTCTTCCAGCCAGTGCCGTGCCACGGTCCAGGCGCGGGCGTCGGGGTGTTCCAGTGCAGCGCACTGCTCTGGCGTGCAACCGTGCGCGCGCCAGTTCGCGGCGCCCTGCGCGATCGCGGTCTCCGCGCTGCCCGCGGCCTGCAGCAGGGTCCGCCGTGGCGCCAGCGCGCCGCCTGCCATCACCAGGCGCAGCAGCGCCTCATCAGCTTGCTTGGTCATTCCCCACTATCGAGCGCATGCAACAAAGGCGCCCTAGGGCGCCTTCGCATGTGGCTGTCAGACTTTGCCGGAGACCGCCCCTGTAGAGTCGACTGTCAGTCGACTACCGCGCGCAGCGCGGGCGCTTTCGGGGGGCGGTGAAGAGCAGTCGACCAACAGTCGACTCTACCGCGCGTCCGGGTGCAACGCGTTGTACCCCACGCGCACCGGCTTCACGCCCTGCATCACCAGCGCGTAGCTGACATTGTCGAAGGTGCGGAACACCATGGCATGCGCCGCGTACTCGTCCGGCAGCGAGACCCGGCCGGCGCCGGTGCTGAGCGAATCGTCCGTGCGCGACGAGTCCGGGTACTTCATGCGGTGCGCCACATGGCGGCCCGGGCGCCACAGCGAGAACACGGTTCCATTGTCCACGCCCTGCGTGCGACCAGCCGAAATCGCGATCACGTCGCGGGGGCCGCCGGCGGTGAACATGTCGGTGACGGCCAGCACGCGTACGTCGACGCCCTCGACGCCTGCGGCGGGGACATGGGGCACGAACTGCAGGTCGTACGGCCTGGCCTCGATGGGCACCAGGCGGTCGCCGGCACGCACCTCGCGGCCGCCTTCGTTCTTGTCCAGCACCAGGGTGGACGCCTCGACCTTGCCTCCGGCGACATGGGTGATGGTGCCGGTGGCGACCTGGGCCAGCTCATAGCCGAGCACGCCGCGGCGGTGGTTGGGGGCGCTGTAGGCGCGCCACAGGTTGCCGCTGCCCGGGGTGACGTCGCCGTTGGCGGTCAGGTCCTCGGTCGGCTTGGGCTGGGCGTAGCGCACGGTCGGGCGGACGACCGCCCAGCGCTGGCCCACCTGGGCGTCGGCCAGGCGCACATAGACGGCGTGGCCGCTGGTGGCGCGCAGGCGTTCCTCTTCCAGGCCGGCCACGTAGGGCAGCTGCTCGATGCTGTCGACTACGCTCAGCTGCTTCAGGAACGGCTCGACCTGGGCCAGCGGAATGGCGTCGATCGGGGCCTCCTCGCGCGGGCCGGGCCGGGCCGCCACGGTCACCCGGTCCAGGTAGGCCAGGCTCAGGACGTCACCGGGATAGATCAGGTGCGGATTGGCGATCTGCGGATTGGCCTGCCAGATCTCCGGCCACAGCCACGGCTTCTGCAGGAAACGTGCGGCGATATCCCACAACGTATCCCCTTTTCGGACCACATAGGTGTCCGGGTGCCCGCCATTCACTTCCACGGCGGTAGCATAGGCAGCCACGGTCAGCATCGCCGCGGCGACGACCGTACGAAAACGAAGCAACATAGGTGTGAAGCCCTGATTCCCCAACAGGTCCGCGCACTATAGTCCAGAAACCGGGGCGCAAGGCAAGCGTTGGAGCTAGAATCTGCGACGTATGCCGGCGTGCCGGCCCCCTATCCGGAAACAGCCATGGCCCTTCTCCCCATTCTCGAGTTCCCCGATCCGCGCCTGCGTACCAAGGCCGCGTTGATCGAAGCTGCCGAAGTCACCACGCCGGCCTTCCAGGAACTGATCGACAACATGTTCCTGACCATGTACGACGCCCCGGGCATCGGCCTGGCCGCCACCCAGGTGGACGTGCACAAGCGCTTCATGGTCATCGACGTCAGCGAAGAAAAGAATGAACCGCATGTGTTCATCAATCCGGAAATCGTCGCCAAGGACGGGGGCCGGGTGTACCAGGAGGTCTGCCTGTCGGTTCCGGGCATCTTCCCCGACGTGACCCGTGCCGACACCATCACCGTGAAGTACCTGGATCGCAACGGCCAGGAACAGCAGATGGAGGCTGGTGACGTGCTGGCCACCTGCATCCAGCACGAGATGGATCACCTGGACGGCAAGCTGTTCATCGACTATCTGTCGCCGCTCAAGCGCGAGATGGTGCGCAAGAAGCTGGCCAAGCAGCGCAAGCACGTGGCGTGATCGCCAATCCGGGCCACCCTTCGGGTGGCCCGTGCCTGCGCGGCTCGCGCGGGCTCTACGGCGCCGGCCGACGGCGCCGTTTTCTTTCCTGCACGAATCCATCCTGCAAGTGGGGTAGCCATGAGGATTGTCTTTGCCGGTACGCCGGAATTCGCGGTGTCGTCGCTGCGCGCGGCTGCGCGCCACCATGAGGTCGTGGCCGTCTATACCCAACCTGATCGCCCGGCCGGCCGAGGCCGTGGCCTGGCGCCTTCGCCGGTCAAGCTCGAAGCCGTGGCCCGTGGCATTCCGGTCTACCAGCCGGAGTCGCTGAAGGACGCGGTCGCCCAGCAGCAGTTGCGCGACCTGCAGCCGGACCTGATGGTGGTGGTGGCCTATGGCCTGATCCTGCCCAAGGCAGTACTGGCCATCCCGACCCATGGTTGCTGGAACGTGCATGCCTCGCTGCTGCCGCGCTGGCGCGGCGCTGCGCCGATCCAGCGTGCGATCCAGGCTGGTGACGCGAAGACCGGGGTGTGCCTGATGCAGATGGAGGCTGGCCTGGATACCGGCCCGGTGCTGCTGCACCAGGAGCTGCCGATCGCCGCTATCGATACCGGTGGCCAGCTGCACGACAAGCTGGCCGAGCTTGGTGCCCAGGTGTTGTCCGATGGCCTGGGCCTGCTGCGCGCGGGCATCAAGCCGATCGCGCGACCGCAGCCGGAACAGGGCGTGACGTACGCGCACAAGCTGGAGAAGGCCGAAGCCAGGCTGGACTGGGCGCAGGACGCCGACGCGCTGGCGCGTACCGTGCGCGCGTTCAATCCGTGGCCGATCGCCGAGGCAACGCTGGCTGGCGAACGCGTGCGCATCCATGGCGCGGTGGCGCTGGAGGCAGACCACGGTCAGGTGCCGGGCACCGTGCTGGCCGCCGGCCGCGACGGCATCGACATTGCCTGTGGCCAAGGCGCGCTGCGCCTGCGCGTGCTGCAGCGTGAAGGCGGCAAGGCGATCACCGCTGCCGATTACCTCAACGCTCGCCGCGACCTGCGCGTGGGGGCATAAGCGGTGTCCAAGCAGAACGATTTCTCCGTCGCCAAGGCGGCACCGGGCGCGGCCACGCGCATGCTGGCCGCACGCGTGCTGGCACAGGTGTTCACCCGTGGCCGTTCGCTGAAGGCCGAACTGGCCTGGGCACTGCCGAAGCTGGCCGACAGCCGCGACCGCGCGCTGCTGGAAGCCCTGTGTTTCGCTGTGCTGCGCCGTCGCAGCACCTATGACGCGGCCTTGCAGGCCTGGATGCAGAAGCCGCTGTCGGCGCGCGATGCCGACCTGCGCACGCTGCTGATGGTCGGTTTCGCCCAGCTGGACGTGCTCGAACTGCCTGCGCACGCAGCGCTTTCGGCTACGGTCGATGCGGCGCGCGCGCTGGGCCGTGAGCGCCAGGCAGGCCTGGTCAACGCGATCCTGCGCCGCGCCCAGCGCGAGGGGTTCCCCGAGCAGCCTGCGCGCGACGCTTTCCCGGAATGGTTGGCTGATGCGATCGAACGCGACTGGCCGGCGCAGGCCGAAGCGATCTTCAGCGCCAGCCTGCAACCCGCGCCCTTGTGGCTGCGTGCCAACCGCCAGCACGGCGGTCGCGACAAGGCCCTGGCGACGCTGGCCGAGGCCGGCATTGCCGCTGAAGCCACTGCACTGTGCGCCGATGCGTTGCGCCTGGCGACCCCCGTTGCCGTGAACCAGCTGCCGGGCTTCGGCGATGGTGCACTGTCGGTGCAGGACCTGTCGGCGCAATGCGCGGCCGATGCGCTGGCACCCGCGACCGGTGCCCGCGTGCTGGATGCCTGCGCGGCACCCGGCGGCAAATCGGCGCATCTGCTGGAGCGTGACCCGAGCCTGCGCCTGCTGGCGCTGGATATCGACGCGCGCCGTCTGGCCCGTGCACGTGACACTTACACCCGCACCGGTGTGGGCGAGCATGCGCAGACCCTGGTCGCCGATGCCAGCGATCCCGGTTCGTGGTGGGACGGCGTGCCGTTCGACGCGATCCTGCTGGATGCGCCATGTTCGGCCACGGGCGTGATCCGCCGCCAGCCGGATGTGATGTTCCACCGTCGCGCCGAGGACATCGATGCACTGGTGGGCGTGCAGGCGCGCCTGCTGGAAGCCTGCTGGTCGATGCTGCGCCCCGGCGGCGTGCTGCTGTACGCCACCTGCTCGATCCTGCGCGCCGAGAACATCGATCAGGTGCGTGCGTTCCTGAAGTGGCACCCGGACGCGGTGGCGCAGCCGCTGGGCGATGCGTTCGGCGTGGATTGCGAAGGCGTGGCACGCCAGCGACTGCCTGGTGACAACGATGCTGACGGTTTCTTCTACGCGCGTCTGATAAAAGCAGCCTGACCCCCCGCTGCCGTTTCGAGTCCCATGCTGAAGACCCACGCGTCGCGCCAGACGTGGTTGTTCGTGGTGGTGGCCCTGCTGGTGCTGGGGGCCGGGCTCGGTCTCCGCGATCCGTGGCCCTCTGACGAACCACGCTTCGCGCTGGTGGCCAGGCAGATGGTCGACAGCGGTTACTGGTTGTTCCCGCATCGCGGTACCGAGCTGTATTCGGACAAGCCGCCGATGCTGATGTGGTGGCAGGCCTCGCTGTATGGCCTGGTTGGCCACTGGCGGGTGGCCTTCCTGCTGCCCTCGCTGCTGGCCGCATTGGGCACGCTGTGGTGCGTGGTCGATCTGGGGCGCCGGCTGTGGACGCGGCAGGTCGGGCTCTGCGCGGGGTGGGCACTGCTGTTCGCGCTGCAGTTCACCTTCCAGGCGAAAAAGGCGCAGATCGATCCGCTGCTGGTGCTGTTCATCACCCTGGCCAACTATGGCCTGCTGCGCCACCTGCTGCTGGGCCCGGCCTGGCGCTGGTGGTGGCTGGGCTGGTTCTTTGCCGGTATCGGGGTGATCACCAAGGGCGTGGGCATGCTGGCGCTGCTGATGATCGTGCCGGCGGCCATCGCAGCAGCCCTGCAGTGGCCCCGTGTTTCCCTGCACGCGCGCGATGGCCGCTTCTGGCTGGCACCGCTGGCCTTCCTGCTGGCGATATCGCTGTGGCTGGCGCCGATGCTGCTGGCCGCGCTGGGCACCGGATCGGACGAGTACCGCGGCTACATCAACGACATCCTGGTGCGGCAGACGGCCCGCCGCTACACGCAGTCCTGGGACCATCACCAGCCGTGGTGGTACTTCTTCGGTGTCATGCCAACGATGTGGATACCCGCGTTCCTGGCGCTGCCATGGGCGATCCCGGCGTGGCGGCGGCGCCTGTGCCGCCGCGATCCACGCTACCTGCTGCCGCTGGCGTGGTGGTTGCTGGTCGTGCTGTTCTTCTCGATTCCCCAGGGCAAGCGTGATGTCTACATCCTGCCGGCGCTGCCGATGTTCTGCCTGGCGCTGGCGCCGCTGCTGCCCGGGCTGCTGAAGCGGCGCGATGTGCAGCGCGTGCTGGGAGGGTTTGCCGCGTTGCTGGCACTGGGCTTGAGCCTGGTCGGGGCGCTCGCGTTGCTGGGTGATCCGCGCTTCGAGGTGAACCTTGCCCATGGACGCGGATTGCCGCCCGGCGCGACCGATGCACTGGCGTGGACGATCTTGGCGATGGGGCTCTGGGGTGGCTTGAGCCTGGTGGTGACCGGCTGGCGTCGAAGCCACCTGGCGCTGCTATCGACCCTGGCCGTGGCCTGGGTGCTCTACGGCCTGCTCGGCTACCCGTTGCTGAATGATTCAAGCTCCGCGCGTGGTCTGATGCGTGACGTCGGCACGCGTCTCGGGCCAGGCGCGGAACTGGGGCTGGTGGCCTGGAAGGAACAGAATCTGCTGATGGCGGACCGCCGCGCGGCGACCTTTGGATTCGAGAACCGCTGGCATGAACAGCTGCAGGCGGCCGTGCGCTGGCAGCGGCTGGTTCCGCAGCACCGCTGGCTGCTGGTGAACGAAGATGCGATGCAGGCCTGCATTGACCGTGCGCAGGCCGAAATGGCGGGCATTTCCAATCGTCGCCGCTGGTGGCTGGTGCCTGCCGACGCGGTCGCCGGCACCTGCCGGCCGTCGGCGGCGGAACTCGAGCACGAGCGCCGCCTGCAGGGGCCCGGCCTTACCGATTGAGCGTTCGGGCAATGTGGCTCAGGTGCTGGCCAAGGCGGCGTGATAGCTGGCCAGGGTCGCCCCGGCGAAGGTCTGCAGGCCGAACTCACGCTCTGCATGGCGGCGGGCGGCCATGCCCATCGCCGGCAGCGCCTGGCGTTGTTCATACATCGCCTGCACCTGTGCGGCGATGGCGGCCACGTTGCGGGTGGGCACGACCCAGCCGTCGACTCCCTGCTCGATGTTTTCCGGCAGCCCCGCGTAGTCGCTGACCAGCATCGGCCTGGCGCTGGCCATCATTTCGCGGCAGGCGAAGGAAATTGTCTCGATGTCGTTGGACAGCACGAAGCCGACGTCGCCGGCGGCGATCAGTGGGCGCGTATCGGCCAGCAGTCCGGTGAAGTGGACCTGCGCGGCGACATCGCCGAGGGCCTGCACCTGCGCGCGTTGCTGCGCGTTGGGCAGGTGACCTGCGACCGCCATGTGTACGTGCGGCCGGATCGCGTCGGGGAGCAGGGCAATGGCCTGCGCAAGGTCGATCCAGCCCTTGTAGTCATCGGTGCCGGCGTTGCTGACCAGCAGCAGCGCATCCGGGTCCTGCGTCCATTGCTGCCGCATTGCCTGGCCGGCGTCGGCCGGCAGCGGCGCGAAGCGGTCCAGGTCGACGCCGTTGCGGACCACATCGATCGGGCAGCGCCGGTACGGGCCCTGCTCCAGCAGGCGCCCGGTGTGTGCCGAAACCGCAATCACGCGGTCGGTGGCCCAGCGGGCCCTGAAGGCATTGCCAAGCGTACGGGTGGGCTTGCTGTTGTGCTTGGTCAGGATGATCGGCGGGCGGCGCATGCCGAGCAGTCCCTGCATCACGAAGCGGTGATCACGAGCACCGTTGACGTGGACCAGGTCGATGCCCTCGTCCCGCACCAGCCGGCGCAGCGCATGCTGTTCGGCCAGTTGTCGTGGCAAGGTCGGCAGGCCGCTGCCAAAGGCCATCGGCAGCGGGGTGGCGATTCCTTCCTCGGCCACCGTGCGCAGCAGGCGGCTGTCGGCGGGGGCTGCGACATGGAGCGTGTGCTGGCCATGCAGGGCGCGCGCCAGGGACACGATGTACGTGGTGTGGCCGCCACCGTCGCCATAGTGGAAGTTGGTGTACAGGATTTTCATGGGGGATCTTCAGGCAACGCGCGGCAAGTGTGACACAGCCGGCTCAGGGCCGTTCCACAGGGGCTGGAGGATCGGCCACCGCCTGGCCGTTGCCCAGCATCCACAGCATGATGGTCTTCTGCCGTACGTAGTTGGCACGCACATAGGCATAGACCAGGCCGTGCCAGCCGTCGCGGAAACCGCCGCGGAACAGGAAGCCACGCCAGAACCGCCAGGCCGGCGCCAGCACCAGCTTGCCCAGCGTGGCGCGCTTGCCACGCGCGAACTCGTGCTCGGCCATCATCCGCGCATACTTCTCGGTCTTGGCCAGCTGCTGCTGCAACGATCGATAGGGATAGTGGATGAGATCGCCGCGCAGGGTGCCGACGCTGCCATCGACGCTGGCCGCCTCGTGGATCTCGCGCTTGCCGCGCCAGCCACCCTGGCGACGGTCGAACAGGCGCATCACCCGGTCCGGGTAGGCATTGCCGTGGCGCAGGAACCTGCCAAAGTATTCGGACAGGCGGGCGAAGCGGTAGCCGGCGTGGCCGGCGAAGCCGCCGTCACGGGCCTGTTCGATGGCCGCACGCAGCTCGGGGCTGATGCGCTCGTCGGCATCCAGGCACAGTACCCAGTCGTGGCTGGCCTGCTCGACGCAGAACGCCTTCTGGCTGCGGAAGCCCTCGAACCGACGCTGCAGCACGCGGGCACCGGCAGCCTCGGCGATGGCCACGGTCGCATCGGTGGACTGCGAGTCCACCACCACGATCTCATCGCAGAAGGCCAGCGAGGCCAGGCAGTCGCCGATGCGCCCGGCCTCGTTGAACGCGATAATGCACGCCGAGATGCGAGGCCGTTCGATGGGAGCGGTCGTGGAGGACATGATGGCCGGGTACCTGTTGTTTGCGACGGAGCGCTATGCGCTGCCTATTCTCGCCCCGTTGGCGCAGGCGTTGCACGCGTCCGGGCAGGAGGTTGCGGCCTGGTTCGAAGGCGGCGCGGCCGGCAGCAGCCTGCCGGGGGTGGCCAACGTCGGCCTGAAGCAGGCCCTGGCAATGCGCCCGCGGGCGGTGTTCAGCGCGGCCAACTGGGTGCCGACCTTCCTTTCGGGGGCCAAGGTGCAGCTGTTCCATGGCTTCAACGTGGAAAAGCGCGACAGCGCGCGCGGCCACTTCCGGGTGCGCGGCATGTTCGACCTGTACTGCACGCAGGGGCCGGCCACCACCACACCGTTCCGCGAGATCGCGGCCCAGCAGGGCCACTTCGCGGTGGCCGAGACCGGCTGGCCGAAGCTGGACCCGCTGTTCCGCGATGACGGTGGCGAGAGCGCCGCACTGCGCGCGCCGGCCGGCGATCGCCCGGTGATCCTGTTTGGTTCCACCTTCACCGAGCGGCTGAGTGCGGCACCGCACCTGCATGCGCAGATCGCCGCCGATATCGCTGCCGGTGGGCGCTACTGGCTGCTGACCCTGCATCCCAAATGTCCGCCGGAACTGTTCGAGCGCTATCGCGCGCTGGCCGGTGCCAATGCCCGCTTCATCGAGCCGGAGCAGGTGATGGCCGCGCAGCGCGCCGCCGATGTGCTGGTGTCGGACACCTCGTCGATCGTTTCGGAGTTCATCGTCCAGCACAAGCCGGTGGTGACCTTCCGCAACCGCGTGCCGAAGCCGCACATGATTGATTTCGACGACCCGGCACAGCTGCCGGCGATGCTGCAGCACGCGCTGCATCCGGACGCCGCGCTGCAGGCGGAAATCGTGCGTTACGCCGATGCCATCCATCCGTACCGCGACGGCCTGTCCAGCGAGCGGGTAATCGCGGCCACCGAGGATTTCCTGTCCGGTGAAATGGGTGCGCTGCGCCGCAAGCCTCTCGGCAGCTGGGTGCGCGATCTGCAGATCCGAAGGGACCTGGGCTATTGGGGCCCCTCGCAGCGATGATGCCTCGCTGGCCCTGCTCGCGGTAGTGCCGGGCGCTGGCCGGCAAACTGGGGGATGTGCAGTTGCCGGCCAGCGGCCGGCACTACCTGATTCAGGCCGGGATCCGACCCCGCATCACCAGCGCAGTTTGCGCCGCGCCAGCGCGGCCGCCAGTTGATCCATCGCCTGCTGTGCCTGTGCCTGAGGCAGATGGTGCAGGGTGAGTGCCACGTCGCCATGCGCACCGGCGGTATCCAGTTGCAGGCTGCTGGTGCCCAGCACCTTGTCCAGCGGTGAACGCTGCAGGCGCAGGCCCTGCACCTTGTCCAGCTCGGCCCAGCGCCACCAGCGTTTCCACCAGCCGCCGCGCACGGCCACATAGTGCTCGTCCAGATACCAGCCCATGCGTGCCATCTGCCGGTGTGCGACCAACAACGCGACCGGCAGCCAGGCCAGCACGACCAGGCCCCACGTGCCCCAGCGCCAGTACGCGGTGGCGGCCAGCAGCGGCACCAGCAGCAGCGCGCCCAGGCACAGCCGCCACCAGCCACGCTGCGGGATGGACTGCCATTGCGCCGGTGGCCAGTGCAGCTGGGGGAGCAGGTGCTGCACCAGTTGCGTGCAATGCTCGCGGGTTGCCAGCGGCGCCAGTTCGCGCAGGGCGCGGTCCTCATCACGCGAAGGGCCACCGGCGGCACTGTCGATGCGCAGCTGGCGCAGCCCGAACCAGCGCTGCAGGGTGCCTTCGCGCAGCGTCCAGGCCTGGATACGGCGACGTGCCACGCTGCTGCGGGTGCGGCTGAGCATCCCGGCCGACACCGTCAGGCGGCGGTCCTGCTCGACGAGGGTGAAGCCGTGGTAACGCAACAGGGTCAGCACCACCGACAGCACGCGCAGCGCCAGCCAGCCCAGCAGCAGGGCCGCCGCCGCCAGCAGCAACGCGCCGGTCACGCCGGGATGCAGGTGGCTGGCATAGCCGAAGGCCTCGCGGCCGCCGCGCTGGATGGCATCGTCCATCACCGGCCGTGGCACGGTCTGGAACAGGACGCCGAACGCGGCCACCGCCAGCGCCCAACCGCGGTTGGAGAGCAGGCCCATGCGCACCACGTCCCAGCTGGACAGTCGCAGCAGTACGCGTTCGCTGTCGACGTCGGCAATGGGCGGTGCATCGACGGCGTCGTTGGCCTGCGGCGTCTGTCCGCGTTGGCGGACCAGCCGTTCCAGCGCCAGTGCCTGGTCCAGCTTCAGTACCCGCATCTCCGCTTCAGGGCGCACACCGCCGGCCGATTCCAGGCGCAGCTCGGCCACGCCGAACAGGCGGTGCAGCGGGTTCTGCCGCACTTCCACGTTGTGGATGCGGGCGAACGGGATCTCGCGGCGGTTGCGCGCCAACAGGCCACTGCGCACGGTGATCGCATCGCTGCCGATGCGGTAGCGGTAGCTGAGGTACTGCATCACCGACACCAGGACCAGGGCGGCAATTGCCGTCAGCGGAATCAGCTGCGCCCACATCGGATCGCGGTCGCCGCGCTGGCCGAACACCAGCAGCGCGACCAGTGGCAGGAAGTAGTGGCGCAGCTGCATCAGCAGCACGAACAGCCACGACCACGAGTGCAGGCGGTGGTCCTCGGTACCGGCGGGCAGCGGTGCAGGCAGGGGCGGCGGCAGGCTCACAGGGCGTCGGCGTCCTGGTCGAGCTGGTGGGACAGGGTGTCGCGCAGGCGCTCGGCGTCGGCCTGGTCCAGACCGCTCACGGTCACCGCGCTCATGCGGGTGCCGGCGGTGTGCACGATCAGCGTGGCCAGGCCGGCACGGCGCTCCAGCGGGCCCCGGCGCAGATCGAGATGCTGCACCCGCGAGAGCGGGATGCGCGTCTCCAGCTGCCACATGAGGTCGCGGCGCAGGCCCAGGCCCTGTGCGTCCAGCCGCCAACGGGTGCGGACCAGGCGTCGACGGCCCAGCCACCCACCAAAAGCCACACCCATCAGCAGCCCGGCTGCAGCGGTCCACAGGCCACCGGGCAGATCGAAGAACCACGCCGCTGCCGCCAGTGGCAGGCCCGGGACGAACAGGCCGCCAAAGGCACCTTCCAGTGCGGCCAGGCGGGCTGCACGTTGCGGCAGTGACTGCCAGTCGGTGGCGGGTGGTGCGGGAATCGTGGCGTCGGTCACGCGGGCTCCGTCAGGCAGCAGGGCGGGCGGTAGCGGCCGTGGCCGCACCGCGCAGACGGTAGCAGGTCGGCTGCGTTACTGGGCAGCCTGGATCAGCGCATCGACATCCAGCAGGTGGCCGGCACGGTCGGCCTTGGTGCGCAGGTAGTTCTCGTTCTCGGCAGTGATCTCGCCGGTGACCGGAATGCAGTCCAGCACTTCGATGCCGGCATTGCGCAGGCGCTGTGCCTTGGTCGGGTTGTTGCTGAGCAGCGCCACGCGCGAAATGCCCAGGCCACGCAGCATCGCCACCGCGCTGCCGTAGCGCCGCTCGTCGGCACCGAAGCCCAGCTGCGCATCGGCGTCGATGGTATCCAGGCCGTCGTGCTGATAGCCATAGGCGCGCATCTTGGCGGCGATGCCGGTGCCGCGGCCTTCCTGGTCCAGGTACAGCAGCACGCCACCGCCCAGGTCCTTCAGCTTGCGCAGGCCACGCCGCAGCTGGTCGCCGCAGTCGCACTTGAGTGAACCGAACAGATCGCCGGTCAGGCACGAAGAATGCACGCGTACCGGCACCACTGCCGACAGGTCCGGCTCGCCGACGATGATCGCGACCTGGTCGCGCTGCGCCACGCCGCCGCGGAAGACTGCAAAGGTGGTCATGCCGACGTCGCGCAGCGGAACCGGCGAACGCGCCACCAGTTCGTAGTCGTGGGCCGCATGTGCTGCGCCTTCGGCCAGGTCGCACAGGGCCACCTCGGCCGCACCGTCGAAAGTGTGGTCATCGACGTCCAGGCGCACCGCGACCATCGCTGGCAGCAGCAGACCCAGGCGGGCAAGCTCCACCGCGCCGGCATCGAAGGCGTCGCCGGCGCTCCAGCTTTCGGGCATCGGCCCGGGTTCGCGCAGGTAGCCCAGCGAGGGCAGGGCCTCGAAGGCCACGCCGCTCAGCGGCAGGCGCGCGCCCTGTGGTGCCTCCACGCCGAGCACGCGGGCGCGGGTGGCGGTCAGGAACAGGTAATGGCGCTCGCGGGCGGCAGCGGCGAAGGCGGCGAAGCTGCTGGTCGTGGCGCTGTCCAGCGCGATCACCGCCAGGCGCTGGCCCTGGCCATCGTGGAGCAGCACCGGACGACCGGCGCGCAGTTCGGCCACCGCGCGTTCGCAGCGGATCGCGGCCGGATCGCCGAACAGGGAAGAAGCAGCAGGCATGGCAGGACCGGGGGAGGCGGACATCGCAGTCTCTATGGGGGCGCCGGCGTCGTATTCAACGTGGTGCGGCCAGTGGTCGCAGGCGGCCGTCAGTGGGGGTGTTCCTCAGTTGCGTACGGGTCTTCCTCGCTACTGCCCGGTGGCCGCAGCGTATAGCGCTTGTAGGTCCACTGGTACTGCGCCGGGTCGCGGCGGGCGATGCGTTCGATGCCGGCGTTGAGGGCAGTGGCCGCCACCAGCGGGTCCGGATCGGCCACGGCCGGGTCGGTCGGCTCGATGTGCAGGGCGAACTCCATGTCCGGCCCGATGCGTTCGCACCAGCCATAGAGCACGGTGGCACCCGTGCGTTCGGCCAGCCGGTTGACCAGGGTCATGGTCAGCGCCTGCACGCCGAAGAACGGCACGAACACGCCGTCGCCGGCCTTGGGCTGCTGGTCGGGCAGGATGCCGGTGGCGCCGCCGTCCTTGAGCACCTTGAACAGCTGGCGCACGGCCGGCCCTTCGGCGCGCACCTGCTGTACGTTCTGGCCGCCGCGCACCAGCTGCAGGAAGGCATCGCTGGCCTCGTCCTCCGGCGGCTTGTAGACGATGGCGATCTGCCCGCGCGAGGCCAGCCACTGGTTCAGTAGCTCCCAGTTGCCGAAGTGCGGCGCGGCCACGATCACGCCCTTGCCGCTGGCCAGGGCGGCGTCGTACAGGGCCTCGCCATGGCGCTGCTTCAGGTGCAGGCGCAGGTTGTGGGCCGGCGCCTGGCTCCACAGCCGCAGGGTTTCGATGGCCTGCAGCGCGGTGGAGCGCAGCAGATCACGGTGCAGGCGGTCGCGCGCGGCGCCATCCAGCTCCGGGTAGGCCAGTTCCAGGTTGCGCCGGGTGACGCGGCTCTCACGGGCATCGAGGGCGATCCACGCCCACGCCAGGGCGCGCGCGAACGCCCGCAGCAGCGGCCAGGGCAGGCGGGCGAACAGGGTGGTGGCGCGGTAGACCAGCCGGGCTTTGCGTTGCGGATTCATCGGCGCCAGTTTAGCCAAGGGCGCTGCTATCGTGGCCGGCCCTGTTCATTGGAAGCCCACGATGCTCGTCCTGATCCAGCGTGTCAGCCAGGCTGCCGTCCATGTCGACGATGAGGCCGTGGGGCAGATCGGCCCTGGCCTGTTGGCCCTGGTCGGCATGGAGCCGGGCGATACCGAGGCCCAGTTGCGGCGGATGGCCGAGCGCCTGCTGGGCTACCGGGTATTCGCCGACGAGGCCGGGAAGATGAACCGCTCGCTGCGCGATACCGGCGGCGGCCTGCTGCTGGTCAGCCAGTTCACCCTGGCCGCCGACACCCGTTCGGGCATGCGGCCGAGCTTCACCACGGCCGCGCCGCCGGAAGAGGCTGAACGCGGGTTCAACCGTTTTGTTGAGATCTGTCGTGAAAATCACGCGCCAGGGGTGGAAACGGGCCGATTTGGTGCCCATATGGTCGTCAGCCTGGTCAATGACGGTCCCGTGACCTTCCTTCTCCGGCCCTGAGCCTGCGGGACCACCGCCCGGCAGGCAGGGCCCCGGGCTGGTATAATGCTACGTTCCCTATTTCTCCCTGCCGGTGGCGCGAGCACTACATGGCCAACGAACGTCCTGCCCAATCCGAAATCAAGCAACTGATCAGCAAGGGCCTGGAACAGGGCTACCTGACCTACGCCGAAGTCAATGACCATCTGCCGGACGACATGGTCGACCCGGAACAGATCGAAGACATCATCGGCATGATCAACGGCATGGGCATCGATGTCCATGAAGTTGCGCCGGATGTGGAAACCCTGCTTCTCAACGATGGCAACACCGGCAACCGCGAAGTCGATGACACCGCGGCTGAAGAAGCTGCCGCTGCGCTGAGCGCGCTCGACACCGAAGGTGGCCGTACCACCGACCCGGTGCGCATGTACATGCGCGAAATGGGCACCGTCGAGCTGCTGACCCGCGAAGGCGAAATTGCCATCGCCAAGCGCATCGAGGAAGGCCTTTCGCAGGTCCAGGCGGCCCTGGGCCAGTTCCCGGTTTCGGTCGAGTCGCTGCTGAACGACTACGAAGCCCACAAGGAAGGCAAGAAGCGCCTGGCCGAAGTGATCGTCGGCTTCAACGACCTGGTCGACGAAGAGCCGGCGCCGCCGGCGGTCGCTGCCGATGACAGCGCCGATGCGGACGCCGAAGGCGACGAGGACGAGGACGACGATGTCGACGGTGGCGATGAAGAAGCCGCACCGACCGGTCCGGATCCGGAGGAAGTCGCCGCGCGTATGCAGGCGCTGAGCGATGCCTTCAACGCCTTCAAGAAGGCCGCGACCAAGGGCGACAAGAAGAACCTGCCGCGCCTGCGCGAAGAAATGTCGGCGGTGTTCGTCACCCTGAAGCTGCCGCTGCCGCTGACCGATGTGCTGACCAAGCAGCTGCGCGACACCATGGCGTCGATCAAGGCCCATGAGCGCCGCGTGCTGAACCTGGCGACCGTTACCGCCCGCATGCCGCGCAAGGACTTCATCCGTTCCTGGGAAGGCAACCAGACCAACCTGGAGTGGGTGGAAGACGCACTGAAGCGCAAGCAGAAGTGGTCCTCGGCGCTGCGCGAAGTGAAGGACCAGATCATTGCCGAACAGCAGGCGACGATCGACATCGAGACGCTGACCCAGCTGGACCTGGAAGAGCTGAAGGAAATCAGCCGTGCCATGGCCTACGGTGAAGCCAAGGCGCGCAAGGCCAAGAAGGAAATGGTCGAGGCCAACCTGCGCCTGGTCATCTCCATCGCCAAGAAGTACACCAACCGTGGCCTGCAGTTCCTCGACCTGATCCAGGAAGGCAACATCGGCCTGATGAAGGCCGTGGACAAGTTCGAGTACCGCCGCGGTTACAAGTTCTCGACCTACGCCACCTGGTGGATCCGCCAGGCGATCACCCGCTCGATCGCCGACCAGGCACGCACCATCCGTATTCCGGTGCACATGATCGAGACGATCAACAAGTTGAACCGCATTTCCCGCCAGATGCTCCAGCAGTACGGCCGCGAGGCTACGCCGGAGGAGCTGGCCAAGGAAATGGACATGCCGGAAGACAAGATCCGCAAGGTGATGAAGATCGCCAAGGAGCCGATCTCGATGGAAACCCCGATCGGCGACGACGAGGATTCCCATCTAGGCGACTTCATCGAGGACACCAACGTGGAGTCCCCGATCGAGAACACCACCAACATCAATCTGTCTGAAACCGTGCGCGACGTGCTGGCCGGCCTCACCCCGAGGGAAGCCAAGGTGCTGCGCATGCGCTTCGGCATCGACATGAACACCGACCACACGCTGGAAGAGGTCGGCAAGCAGTTCGACGTTACCCGCGAGCGCATCCGCCAGATCGAAGCGAAGGCCCTGCGCAAGCTGCGTCACCCGAGCCGCTCGGAGCAGCTGCGCAGCTTCCTGGATATCGATTGATTTCCAGCGGCTGTTGAAGCGTTGAGAGGAACCCCGCCTGGTGCGGGGTTTTTCTTTTTGGGGGGTGTGTGCTTTCTGTAGAGTCGAGCCAGCTGCTGTTTGCGATGACGTATCCAGCAGGTCTTCTCAACGGCTGCGCGTTTGCGCCGCTACTGCATTGGGAAGATGTGATGCGCGACGAGCGCGAGGATTCACTGGGATTTGCCCGAAGAGCGACGCTGGCATTGCTGACGCAGTCTGGTGCTGGATTATTTGCTGGCTTCGGCGGCGGACAACCAGAAGGGGCTGGAAGAGACCAGGAGGACTGTGGCGCTGTTCCACGCGCACCTGCGGCGGCAGGTCTGGTTTGCGGACGTGGCGGAGAAGCGGTTGGGGCATGTGGCTGAGGCTCTTGCTGCTGCCGGGTAGCCGATCGAGCGCGGCCTCCACTACACTGTGACGCTGCGCCGGGCCTATAGCTCAACGGTTAGAGCAGGGGACTCATAATCCCTTGGTTCCAGGTTCGAATCCTGGTGGGCCCACCAACCGACCTCGCCTGACCGGTCGCAGGTCTCATCGCTCCCCAGCGCGACCTGCAGCGTCGGTACCATCTGATCCGCACACAGGGATCGACCATGGCCAGCACCGATACGCCGGTGGAAGACTTCACCAACGAAATCGAAGACAGCCGGCACCTGTTTGCCTGGTGCCTGGTCCACTATGGACAGGTGCCCGAGGCGCTGGCACTTGAACAGGCACGCCAACGCTATCCCGACCAGAGCCCCGGCCGCGAGTACGAGCACGCGTTGATCTTCCACGATGAGCCGTGGCATTGGGCGATGCTGCACGTAAAGGGCGAGGGGTATTGGCACCGGCACCCGGAACTGGCGCAGCCGTCGCTGGACTACGAAGCCGAATCGGACGCACTGCACCTGGCCCGCGGTGAGCAGGTGCCACTGCTGGATGAGGACGAGTACCTTGGCGCGCTCGCGCATGCGCGCCACATGCGTGCATGGACGCTGGTCCATCAGGCGGGTCGTTCGCCGGATGAAGCGCGCCAGGAGGCGCTCGGCCACTACGCGTATCGTCCCCGCCATCATCGTGGTCGATTTCAGGTTCATGATCCGCGTGATGGCTGGCGTCATGTGATGAGCGTATTGCATGGCGACGATTACTGGGCGCGACCAGAGTTGCGGGAACCGCCACAGGCCTATTGGAGCGAGTCCCGCGCCTTTGTTTCGGCGCAGGGAATCCGCTTGCCGGACCCTCCGGGCTGAGGCCTGCTCGGCCGGCGAAGGCGCAGCACCGTCGATCACCGCACTCTGTGCCGAATGACACATGCCCCGCCATTTCTGCTGGCGGGAAGATGGCGGCATCCCGAAGTGGAGTGATCTGATGCCTGGTACGCTCAGTCGTCGCGCCTTCCTGGCCAATGTCGCGGCTGTTCCGGCGGCCACGCTCATGCCCACCGGTGTTGCCACGGCGGCGCAGCCCACCGTCACCACCGGGAACCTGATCGAAGCGGAGCGCAGCGTGATCCGCTCCGCCATGCAAGGCAGCGGCATCGGTGCCGCTGCCGTCTGCCTGGTCGAAGGCGGGCAGGTGCGCTGGCTCGAGGGCTTCGGGTACGCGTCGGGTCACGGTAGTGCAGCAGTAGACGCCAGTACGATGTTCAGCATCCAGTCCACCTCGAAGAATTTCGCGGCGGTGGCGGTGCTGTTGGCCGTGCAGGACGGCATCCTTGATCTGGATGCGCCCATTACCCGCTATCTGCCGTCGTTCACGGTGCGCAGTCGCTTCGAGCATTCCCCGCAGGAGCGCATCACCCTGCGCCTGCTGCTTGCCAATCGCGCGGGATTCACGCACGAGGCGCCGCTGGGCAACAATTACGAACCGGCGTCACCGGGCTTTGATGCGCACGTCCGCAGCATCTCGCAGACATGGCTGCGCTTTCCGGTGGGTACGCGCTATCGCTATTCCAACCTGGGCTTCGACCTTGCCGGTCATGTCCTTGAGCAGGTTGCGGGCATCGGCTATCCGGCCTGGCTGCAGCGCCGGATCTTCGAGCCACTGGGAATGCACGAGAGTACGGCCGATGCGTCGGTCTACCTGGCAAGCAAGTGGCGGGCACTGGGAACCCAGGACGGCCATGCGCAGGTGCCGCCGGTGACACCGCTGGTGGTGTCGGGAGGCGTCTGGACCAGTGCCGCCGACATGGCGAAGTATCTTGGCTTCCTGCTCGGTGGCGGCCAAGCCGGCGCGCAGCAGCTGCTCGAGCCCCATCTCTGGGACGAGATGCATGGCTTCGGCCTGGGCGGTGACTACGGGCTCGGCGTAATGCGCAGCGAACGGCTCTACGGCAGTACGCCGGTGCGGCTGCTTCATCATCGCGGCGGAGGCTTCGGATTCGGGTGCGTGTTCACCTACTGCAGGCAGGCCAACGCTGGATTCGCCGCGATGTTCAACCGCGCGACGTCCGCGGGGTACGGCATCGGCGAGCGTCTGATCGATCAGCTGCTGTCGGCGCGTTTCGGGCCCCGTCAGCCGCGTGTGCCGCTATCGTCCCTGGCGCCGATCAGGTTGAACCAGGACCAGATGCAGCGGATGGCGGGAGACTGGATAGGGCGCAGCGGCAAGGCGAAGATCGTGGTTGCCGGAAGCAGTGAACTGCAACTGCATCGTGGGGCGCAAGCTGTGGGCAGACGGTTTGCGGCCATCGACGGCGACCAACTGTTCACCGCGGACACCGATGGAGAGGTTGCGACGTACCGTTACCATGCGGCGACGGAGAGGCTGCCGGCGCACCTGGAATGTACGAACGGCGAGGATGGCCTGGACCAGAACGATCCCATCGATGGGTCCACCGGGCCGCAGGCGTCCCATTGGCGACCCTGGCTGGGGCGCTATCGCATCGACCAATGGGGGAAACCGTCGATGTCCGTTGTGCTGGAGCAGCGACAGGGCTGGCTGTACATCGATGGCATCCGCCTGGTCACTGAAGTGGAGCCAGGCCTGCTGTTCACCAGCGATGGCGAAGCGGTGGATTTCCGCAGCTCCCAGCCGACATGGCGCAACCTGCGTCTGCAGCGCGTCCAGCCCGTGGGCAGGGGATGATGGCGGCATGCCGCGTGCTCATCCGCGCCGCCCACGCCCATCGATGCTGTAGCGCCCTGCCCCGGTGCAGGCCAGCAGCAGGAAGCCACCAGCCAGCCCCAGGTTCTTCAGGAACATGATCTGCTGGGTCGGGTCGGCAACGTTGTGGTGGAAGATGAAGGCGGTGACCAGGCTGAAGCCTGCCAGCACGATCGATACCAGCCGGGTCTGGAAGCCCAGCAGGATGCACAGGCCGCTGCCGATCTCAAAGGCGATGGTAGGCCACAGCAGGATGCCGGGTACCCCCATCGCTTCCATGTAGCCCTGGGTACCGTTGAGGTCGCCGAGCTTGCCGATGCCGGACACCAGGAACAGCGCCATCAGCAGGATGCGCGCAAGCAGGTAGGCGAGCGAATGCGATGAGTTGCTCACGTCGAAGTCCTCGGAGATGGCTGCCGAAGGCGATCGGAGCCCACCGGCAGTGAAGCCCGTGTCTACGTACCGGGCAAGGCGGCTTGACAGCTGGCCGGCCGCAGGACACCTTTCCATCATGACGATCGATATTGAATCGCTCAGCCTTCGGGAGCTGGGCGCCTTGGTGGTTGCCGCTGAACAGCGGAAACAGCTCATTTCCAGCCGCCGTCCGGCCAGCGCGGTGCGGCGGATGTTGAAGGCTGCCGCGGCCGAAGCCGGCTACACCCTCGAAGAACTCTTCGGTGGCGAAGCCTCGGAAACACCTGCGCCCGCCCGCAAACCCGCCCGCCGTAAATCCGGCAAAGTCGCGCCCAAGTATCGCGACCCGGAATACAAGCGCCTGACCTGGACCGGTCGCGGGCGCATGCCGCGCTGGTTGGCGTCCAAGGTCTCGATGGGCCACAAGGCCACCGATTTCCTGATTCCTGGTTTGGCCAGGCCGACCGCTGGCAAGACCAGCACCATCGGCAAGCGGACTGTCATCAAGAAGGGATGAGGCTGCAGCACTGCTACCCTGCCCGGGTCTTTCAACCAAGGAGCACCGGATGGCACACGAGGGTGGCATGACGATCACGCCGAAAGTCCTGTACACAGCCGCAGGCGTGGCCGTGCTGGTCAGCCTGTTGGCCTGGGCGGTGGAATGGAGCGGGATGGCCTATGTCTGCCCATACTGCCGCGTACAACGCACTGTCATCGGTGTGCTGGGCGTGCTGACATTGTTCGCGCGGCCGGGGAGCCTCATCGTGCCCTGGTTGTCGTACACAGCGGGCGGTTTCGCGTTCGCGGTTGCAGCGATGCAGCACTTCAATGGCTGGAAGCGCATTTCCGCCGGTGATTTCAGTCTCCACGCGCAGTGGTACATCGACCCGTGGCTGCTGTCAGGCTGCGCGATGCTGATCCTGGTAGCGCAGCTGATGCTGGTGCAGGCCGCCTGCCGGCGCAGCTTGCGCTGAGTGTTTCCACCCATGGCGTGGAACTACCCGTTCTGGAATACCGCCAACTGCGCAGCAAACGCGCGCTGATAGGCGGGACGCTGCGTCGCCCGTGCCACATAGGCCACCAGCAGCGGGTACTCGTCGAGCAGGCCACTGCTCTTCAGGCGCAGCAGTACCGAGACCATCATCAGGTCGCCCACGCTGAACCCGCCGTCCAGCCACGCTGCCGCGCCCAACCACGCGGACAGTTGCGAGAGACGCATCCGCACGCGCTCGTCCAGCATCACCAATCGCTGTGCATACCAGGGCTGTTCGCGCTCCAGCACCCAGGCCATCGAGCGCTCGACGATGGGTGGCTCCACCGTATTCAACGCGGCGAACACCCACATGACTGCGCGCATGCGTGCATCCGGACCGACGGGCAGCAGGCCGGCATGCTGTTCGGCCAGGTGCAGGACGATCGCGCCGGATTCGAACAGGACCTGGTCGCCCTCCTGCCAGGTGGGAATCTGTCCGAAGGGATTCCGCGCCAGGTGGGCAGGTTGCTTCATTTCGGCGAAGGTCAGCAGCTGCACGTCATAGGGCACGCCCAGTTCCTCCAGCGCCCAGCGCACGCGCATGTCACGGGCCAGGCCCTGGCCGCGGTCGGGGGAGGTGGCAAAGGCGGTGAGGATGGGGGACATCGCGGCGCTCCTGCAGGCGGGAAGGCCTGTCTCTTCTGTTCCGACGAACGACGAGGGCGGAAATCGACACCCCTCGATGCGCTCTTCACCCCGCCCGATGCAGTTTCCGGTACTGGTCCGGCGTGCACTGTGCGTGCCGCTTGAACATCTCTGCGAAGGCGCTGACGCCGGAGTAGCCCAGCTCCTCGGCAATCCGGCTGATCGGCCGGCGTGTGCACAGCGCTTCGGTGGCACGCACGAACTTCACCCGACCGCGCCAGTCACCGAGTGACATGCCCAGCTCGCTGCGTGCCATGCGCTCCAGCTTGCGTACGCTCATATGATGCCGCTGCGCGATATCGGCGACCGACTCGGCTGCGGACAGGTGCTTCTCGATGTACGCCATCACCTGTTTCAGGGCATCGCTGCTGGCGATCGGCAGGAAGCTGGGCAGCACTGCGGCATTGAGGATCTGGTCGATCACCACGGCGGCCATGCGCCGCTGGGCCGGCGTCCGCGGATCGGTCACGCCCTGTCGCGCCAGCTCGTGCAGCAGCTCGCGCAGCAATGGGCTGACTTCCAGCGCACTGCAACGCTCGGGCAGGCGGCGTGACAACGCCGGCGACAGGTAGGCCGAGCGATAGGCCAACCGCGACCGGTTGCGCGAATAGTGGGGCATTCCCGGTGGGATCCAGATCGCGTAATGGGGCGGGGACACCATCCACTCGCCGTCGATCTTCATCTCCATCACCCCTTGTGCGACGAAGTTGAACTGGCCCCAAGGATGGCTGTGCGTGCCCCAGTCGGTGGGCTCCATCGCACCCTGCCGGAAGTAGACCGGACCGGGCAGCTGGCGGAAGGTGGGGATGGGTTCCATCGGTTGCCGCAACCCGGGGTCGGAGTGACGCATTTTCAGGATGTCCTCGATATGCGCCAAGCGTACGCTGGCCATTCCCCCACGTACACCCACGCTCTTGAACTACCTCTTCCCAATCCTTGCCTGCCTGCTGTGGGGCGCGAATACCATCGTGACCAAGCTGGCCTCGGGCGCGGTCGGTCCCATCGATATTGGTTTCTTCCGCTGGCTGGTGGCGGCCATTGTCCTGTTGCCCTTCGCGCTGCCGCGGCTGCGCAACAACCTGCCGACCGTGCGTGCCAACCTTGGCCGCTTCCTGGTGCTGGGGTGCCTGGGCGGGGTGATGTACCAGTGCCTTGCGTACTATGCGGCGCACTTCACCTCGGCCACCAACATGGGCGTGATCCAGGCATTGATTCCACTGCTCGCATTGGCGTTGTCACGCGTGTTCATGGGCCATCCGGTGCGCGGTAACTCCATTGCCGGTGCGGTGATTTCCACTGTCGGGGTGGCGGCGGTGGTCTCGCAGGGCGACCTGGCACGATTGGCCGCTCAGGGCGTGAACCGCGGTGATGCGATCATGCTGATCGGTGCGTTGGCCTTTGCCGCCTACAATGTGCTGATGCAGCGCTGGAAGATCCCGCTGACGGTGCTGGAATCGTTGTTCCTGCAGGCCACCGCCGCGTCGCTGATCCTGTTGCCGGCGCAGCTGCTGGTCGGTACCGGGGTGAACAATCTCACCGCGGTCGGCTGCATCGGGTTTGCGGCAGTATGCGCGTCGATCCTGGCCCCACTGACCTGGATGACCGGATTGTCACGGTTGGGCGCAGCGCGTGTCTCCGGCTTCTTCAACCTGGTGCCGATCGTGACCGCCGCACTGGCCGTGCTGCTGCTGGGTGAATCGCTCAGTGGCTGGGTACTGGCAGGGGGCGTGCTGGCGGTATCCGGTGTGGTCTTCGCCGAGTACGCAGCGAAGCGCGCGACGATGGCGAGTGGGGGCGAAGCGTCCTGACGCGGTCGGGCCGGACCCGCGCGGACCTCAGCCGTGGCGTGTCGTCCCGCACAGCGCCTGCTCCACCTCCTGCTCCAGCGCGTCGGCGTCGTAGCCGCGCTTGCCCTGCAGGCCCAGGTACAGCGACAGCGGGTCCACGCGGTCACCGCTACCGGTGAAGGCAGGCGGATACGACCATATCTGCAACGTTCCGCTGCGCGTGCAGTCGCGGCCGGCTGCAGGCAGTGCCCCCAGCTTCCGCCAGGCATCGATGTACAGGGCGCGCGTGATGCCGTGGTCTTTCGACGGCACCGCGAGCATTGCTTCCGTCCCTGCCTGGGGGGCGGATTGAGCATGTCGGGCCAGAATGTCGGCGACCTGTTCCCAGCAGACCTCCACTTCCTTCAGCACGGGGGAGCGCAGGAACGGCTGCGCTCTCGCCCAGACCTCGCCGCGGCTGCCGGCGAGTCTCAGGAAGCGTTCGCGTCCGCCGGTGGAGCGTTCGGCCAGTCCGCGACCGACCAGTTCAGCGGAGAGCCTCGACGCGGTCATCGAGGTGTATCCGGCAGCACGGCTGACCTCACGCGGTGACCACCAGCGTGCCTGGCCGGACAGGAGTACGTGGATGAGCACGGCCTGCGCCGAAGGCAGCAGCGAAATCGCCTTCTTCTCGTGGTCGGGTGCATCGCGGAACTCGATCGCCAGGCTGGGGGCGTACAGCTGGTTGTGCGGTACCACGAAGTCGATATGGTTCTCGACCAGGAACCTGCGCTGGGTGGGGGTGAGGTACGGCGAGACATACAGCACCATGGCCTTTGCTGCTGAGCGCAGCACTTTCACATCCTGGATGACGCGGCTGCTGGATTCGCCCGGGACGCGTGGAACTGCCAACATCGCCGGCGTTTCACCATAGAGGGTCAGCTCGGCGATGTGATAGCGCGAGGCCATGGTCTGCGGGATGAAGCGTGCCGCAGCCACGGGGCCGACCACCGAGGCCAGGCCGGGCAGGATCCGGCGCAGGTAGCGCTGCGCATCCATGACCAGATCGGTCAAGCCACTGTGTACTGCCGTTGTCATCGCTTGCTTCCCTTGGACCAGCCTCATCCCCGCAGCGGGGAGGGGGTGGTCCATCGCATTCAGTGGTGAATCCGGAGAGGTCGGGCGAGGTGGATGCCGCGCGGGCGATCCTCGCTTGCCTGCTCCATCTGCTGCCGTTGCGCCAGTGTTGCCGGGGATGTTGGAGATTGGGTCGAAGTAGCGTGGAGATTGGGTGGAGGTTGTGTGCGGCGTGGCCGGCGGAACTCCCCTTCCGCCGGCCACGTGCACGGACGCTACGGTCAGAAGCGCTGCGAGTACTTCACGTACACCGTGCGGCCGATATCGAAGCCGCCGTAGTAGGGGAAGGAACTCTGCGGCTTGGAGAACATGATCGGGCCGCGATGGTCGAACACATTGTTCGAGCCCACTGCCACGGTGCCATCCCAGGGCAGCCTGTAGCTGACCTGGATGTCGTGGAACGCATTCGAGCCGACCCTGCGCACGGCATCCGGTTCGCCGTTGGCGATGCGTTCGGGCGCGGTGCAGGGCCGGTTTGGCATGCAGCCTTCCATCATCCCGGAGTAGTAGCGCACCGTGTACTGGGCCGAGAGGTTGCCCAGCTGCCAGTTGACGCCGAGATTGGACCGCAGGCGGAACACCCCAGGGCGTCCAATACGACCGTCCATGATGGTGTCACCGGCCGAGTTCTGCTTCTCCTCGTCGTACTTGGAGACGTAGCTGTTCTGCAGGTCAAGGGTGAAGCGACCGAACGCGTACTCCGGCAGGCGGTAACGGATGCCCAGGTCCCACCCCTCGGTCTTCATCGCGCCGAGGTTGGTCAGGCCGTAGAACATGCTGGTGATGTGGCCATCAACGGCACGCTTGACGCTGCCGCAGCGCGAGGCATTGCCCAGCACGTAGCAGTCACGGAGGATGCGATCGACGTTGTCCTCGATGATCATGTTGGTGATCTTGTAGCTGTACCAGTCCAGGTTGATGTCCAGACCGTTGACCCAGCGCGGGCTCCAGACCACACCGACGGTCTTGCTCTTGGACTCTTCCGGGCGCAGGTTCGGGTTCGAGCCCGTGGTGAACTCGTTCGGGGTCGCGCACGGGTAGCTGGTGCAGGGCTTCAGGCCCTGGGCCAGCTGCTCGTAGCCACGCGGAACACCGGCGGCGTTGCAGGCCGCGTTGCCGTTGACGCTGTTGGTGGCGCCGATGCCGCAGGGGTCCACGTAGGTTTCGAAGCTGGTGCCCAGGCCGCCATACAGGTCGGAGATGCTGGGAGCACGGAAGCCCTCGGCGAAGGTGCCGCGCACCATCAGCTCCTCGACCGGGCGCCAGGCGAAGCTGGCCTTGGTGTTGGTGGTGCTGCCGAAGTTGCTGTAGTCGGAATAGCGTGCCGCAACGTTGACGGTCAGCTCCTTGGCGAACGGAAGGTCACGCAGCACCGGCACATTCACTTCGGCGAAGACTTCATTGAGGCTGTAACCGCCTGCAGTGGTCTGTGCCCCCAGTGCAGTGCTCTGGCGCGACTGGGCAAAGGCGTCGGGAACGTAGCGTCCTTCTTCCTTGCGGTACTGGTAGCCCATCGCCACCGAGAGCTCGCCCGCCGGCAGTTCCAGCACCGGGCCGGAGATGTTGGCGAAGTAGCTTCGGGTCTTGGTGATGCCGGTATCGGTGAACGTGGGGAACAGGAAGCGCTGCAGTTCCGGGTCGGCAAGCGAGCCGGCGCCAGCAACGCCGTACGGCAGCAGCGGATTCCAGGCCAGGCAGCCGGCGATCGGTGCACCTGCGCTGCCACAGCGTGCTACACCGTTGCCATCAACAAAGGACTGTCCCAGCGCTTGGCGCGAGGCGATCAGGCTCATGTCACCACGGCCGGTCTTGGTCACCTCGTTGCGGTTGAACAGCGCGCCCACCTCCCAGTCGAACGTTTTGCTGGCCAGTTCGAAGTAGCCCGACAGCGTCGGTGCCACGCGCAGCGACTTCAGCTTGCTTTCGGTCGTGCGCGGAAGCTCCCACAGGCGGCGGTTGAAGGCGATGTCATGGCCGACCGGGTTGAACGCACTGTTGCCAGCCAGCGGCGTCCCGAACTTGGTCGATTCGTAGGGGTAGCCGGCAATCTGCTGGTCCGAGATGCGCTCGTTGTAGCCGATATCGGTGGTGAAGGTGATCTGGTCACTCAGTGCATAGTCGGAGCTGAGGAACAGCGACCGGCGCTCGATGCCGGTCTGCACATGCATCTGCTCGTTGCCGTTGGAATACTCGGCCGGCGTGATCGGATGGTAATCGTTCGGGTTCTTCGGGTCGCCACCACGATTGAGTGTCTTGAACACGGAATTTCCGGTGGCACAGTCGTAAAGCGCCGGGTCACACCAGGAGCCGTTCTGGCTGAGGTCGCTCCAGCCCGCGCGCGGATAACCCGGCCCCGAACCACCATGCTTGGAGAACCAGCGGTCGCGGGCGAACACCGGGTCGGCCTTCTGGTATTCCAGGGCCAAGGTGTAGCCACCTCGCTCGCCGCGCGCGCCGGTAACGAGCGAGAACGTGCTGTCCTTGCCGTCGCCCTGGCTGAACTGGCCATGCTGCGCCGAAAGCTCCAGCCCCTCGACGCTCTTGCGGGTAATGATGTTGATGACGCCGGCGATGGCGTCGGATCCGTAGAGCACCGAGGCGCCATCCTTGAGCACGTCGATGCGCTCCACCGCGCTCATCGGAATCTGGCTCAGGTCCTGCAGGCCGCTGGTGCTGGCGCCCAGGCGCTTGCCGTTCACCAGCACCAGGGTGCGGGTGGCGCCGAGGTTGCGGATGTTTGCGTAGCTGCCGCCGACGTCTTCGCCGGACGACAGCGTGCGCGAACGCGAGAGCGCTGGTGCGCCGGCCGACGTGAGGTTCTGCAGGACGTCGGCGATGGTGGTGAAGCCCTGCTGCTCGATCATCTTGCGCGAGATGGCAAGCACCGGCTGCTGGGTTTCCACATCCACGCTGCGTATCGCCGATCCCGTCACCTGGATGCGGTCCAGGTTCTTCGGAGACTTCGCAGCGTCGTCCTGTGCATTGGCAGCCGGCGAGAAAACGGCAGCCAACACGGCGCCGATCCCTGCCGAAAGCAGAGTGTATTTGTAGTGCATTGTTTCTCTCTCCAAATCCGTTGTGTGGTCGCAATGCGCGCGGCGCTACGACCGGTCTGCATTCCGTTACCCGGAATCGAGAGGAACCTAACATCCCGCTCACATTTGAACTGCGTTATGGACGCGTTATCTTCGCGCGCCCTTGGCCGCTGTCCTGCACGGGGAGTGCACGTCGCGTCGACGTTGTGCAATGTCGTTTCGCTTCAGTCTGGCAGCTCCTTTCCCGGCATACACAGGAGGCCGCCGATGAATACGCCTGGCAAGCCGAAACCCAGCTGGAAGCAATGGCATGTGCTGCTGGTGATTCTGGCGATTGCGCTGCTGATCAGTGTGATCATCGTCATCGCGCCATGGTGAGGCAGGCATCGCATGCTTGTTTTCCGTGAACATTCAATGATGCCGGCAATGAAGAAGTCAGCACGTGTTCCGCATGGTGATGTGTACATCAATTCGTACTCACCCGGCCGGCACACGAGGACGATGATAGTGAGGTCGAAGGCAGTGCCGACGCGCTGCCATTCTCCACTGACTTTCGAGCACACAGGAGCGACGCCATGAGCACCCAGTCCACCATCGAACATCGCCTCAACGACCTGATCGAGATCGCCCGTGATGGCAAGTCCTTCTATGAGGAAGCCGCAACGAAGGTAAAGGATGCCGAACTGTCGGCACTGTTCACCCGTATCGCCGGGGTCAAGGCGCGGATCGTCGCGGCGCTCAGCGGTTCGGTTGCCGCCAGCGGCGGCAAGCCGGCCGAGCACGGCACCATGGTCGGTTCGATGCAGCAGTTCTACGGCAAGGTGCGCGCCGCGTTTGGTGATACCAACTACGGCTACGTGGCCGAACTGGAAGAATCCGAAGACCGCCTGCTGGGCGCGTTCAAGGATGTGCTGCAGGAGAACGATCTGCCGCCGGCGGTGCGCCAGGGAGTGACCCAGCTGCTGCCGGATGTGCAGGAGTGCCACAACGTCATGCGGGCACGCAAGCACGCCATGAAGGCCGCCTGACGTCCCACGCCGGGCGGCCGATCGCGGCCGTCGAGCCCCGGAGGCGCGTCATGCCCCGGGAACCTTCGCAGCCCGGCAGGGCTGCGAAGGACCGGGCGTCCCGCCCCCTTTCCATGGTTATACTTGGCCGAGTCCAGGGAACAGGCGCGGCATGACGAAGGGGGCTTCGTCCAGCATCAACGTCAATCGCCAACCGGATGCAGTCGCGTCCGGCTTTGTGCGTGTGCGCGGTTTGCTGTGATGTGCGCTTCGCCGGTCTTTCCGTTGCCTGATCCTGGTTGTCCCATCGCCATCCATTGCGAACAGGCCCACTGACGATGCGTCGAGTCAATGCACTTTCCGCGATGATGTTGCTGGGCACGGTTGTGGGAAGTGCGGGGGCGCAGTCCTACAGCAAGACCAACGTCATCACCTATCACGATGATCTGTCGAAGTGGGTGCTTGGCCAGGTCCGGACGTCGGTCAACCAGGACACGGGCCGGACCGAGTCCCAGGTGGATTATGACCCGGCCACCGCGAAGCCCCAGCGGATCCATGCCTTCGGCCAGCTCCAGCAGACCATTCACTACAACAGCGACGGTACCGTTCGCGCCGTGGTGGATGGGCGTGGCAATACGGTGAGCCTGTCCGGCTGGAAGCGCGGCATCCCCGGGAACATCCAGTATGCGGATGGTTCGACCCAGTCTGCCGGCGTGGATGACAATGGCTGGATACGCTGGATCACCGATGGCCGGGGCAACACCACGCGTTACGACTACGACGCGATGGGGCGCGTGTCGCTGGTCGACTACCCCGACGGCGATACGGTGGACTGGGCGTCCACCACGACACAGTTTGCCCAGGTGGGCGGCGCCGAGTACGGCATTCCTGCCGGTCATTGGCGGCAGACGGTCAGCACCGGCAATGCGCGCAAGGTCACCTACTACGATGCGCTGTGGCGCCCATTGCTGGTGCGCGAGTACGACGCGGGCAATGAAGCCGGCACGCAGCGGGCCTCGGTGACCGCCTATGACACGGAGGGGCGGGTCACCTTCCAGTCCTATCCTGTCGCGGGGGTCGGTACGGTCCAGGACGCCGGAACTGGCGTCCGTACGACGTACGACGCACTTGGGCGGGTGGTCCAGGTCAGCCAGGATTCCGAGATTGGCGCGCTGGTCAGCACAACCGAGTACCTGCCGGGGCGGCGCGTGCGCACGACCAATGCCAGGGGTATCCCGACCGTCGTGACCTACACCGGTGCAGATGCCGCGAAGCTTGACTGGCCGGTACGTATCGAACTGGCAGAGGGAGCCGTGCTGGATATCCCGCGGGACGTCTTCGGCAAGCCGACGTCGATCACCCGCAGGGCCAGCAATGGTTCGGTGACGTCGACCCGGCGCTATGTCTACGATGCGGCGCAGCGGTTGTGCAAGATGATCGAACCGGAAACCGGCGCCACCGTATTCGACTACGACGCCGCATCGAACCCGGTTGGAAGCGCGCAGGGGTTGGACCTGTCCGATGCAGGCAACTGCAACCAGGACATTGCCGCGGCGAGCGGGCGCCGGGTGGTGCGTTCCTATGACGCACGCAACCGGCTCGCATCACTGCAGTTCCCCGACGGCAATGGCAACCAGCGCTGGAGCTACTGGCCCGATGGCCTGGTCAAGCAGGTCACCACGTTGAACGCCGGGGTGGAGACGCACAACAGCTATGCGTACAACCGTCGCGGGCTGCTCATCGGTGAGGTGCAGAGCCCCACCGATGGCGAAGCGCTGGCGATGGGGTATGCCTACGACGCACTGGGCAACCTGTCCGCGCATCGCTATCCCTCCGGCAACGTGGTCGCGTATGCGCCCAACGCGCTGGGACAGGCCGGGCAGGCGGGCTCCTACGCCGCTGGCGTGGTCTATTACCCCAACGGCGCGATTCGTCAGTTCACCTATGGCAACGGTATTGTCCACACGATGGTGCAGAACGCGCGCCAGTTGCCGGATGAAAGCCAGGACACCCTTGGCGCAACCCGGATCCTCAGCGACGGCTACGACTACGATGCGGTCGGCAATGTGATGGCAATCACTGACGGTGCCACCGGCCGCAACCAGCGTGGCAACCGCAATCTGGGCTATGACGCGCTGGATCGGCTCGTTTCGGCTTCCTCGCCCATGTTCGGCTCGGCGAGCTACAGCTATGACGCGTTGGACAACCTCACGCGGGTGACGATTCTCGGCCGTGACCATCACTACTGCTATGACAACGCCTGGCGCTTGACCAACGTGAAGATCAACGGGTGCGGAGGGTCAACCGTGGTCGGCCTGGCCTACGATGCGCAGGGCAATCTGCGGGCGAAGAACGGACAGCCGTTCGCCTTCGACTTCGGCAACCGGCTGCGTGCGGCGGCAGGTTCCGAGAGCTACCGTTACGACGCTGACGGTCGCCGCACACAGACAGATTCATCGTTCGGACGGATCACCTCGATGTACGACCACGCCGGCGTCCTCCGCTACCAGGCGAGCGAGCGCGAGGACAAACGGACCGATTACATCACGCTGGGCGGAAGCCTGGTCGCCAAGGCAGCGGTGCCGATGCGGCGTTCGCCGGCCGCGAAGGACTTCGTTGGGTGGTCGCCTGTGGCCTCTGCCGTCCGCTACGTCGTCGAGGAAAGCGTGGACGGGGTGACCTGGACCACGGTCTACGAAGGCAACGCCGCGAACTGGACGTCGGCCGCACGCCCTGCCACCAGCTATGCGTATCGCGTGCTTGCCTGTGGCGCCACGGGGAGCTGCACGCCGGTGTCCGATGTCTCGCATGTCCAGCGTCCGCAGGGTGACATCGTGCCCCTGCTGTACCAGCTGCTGCTGGGCTGAGTGTAGCGGACCGCACGGGCCGCAGTGCACCGTCAACCGGTTGTTCATGACAGGGGAAAGAAGAACATGGATGGAGTACGTGCTGTATCGCGCCTGCGTGGCGCCATCGGCGGCAAGGTTCTGCTGGCGCTGGTGGCAGTGCTGGGAACTGGCCTGGCCTCAACGGCAAATGCTGAGCCTTACAACCTGGAAGGCCATCGGATCGTATCCGTCGCAACTGGCTGGGGCGGGGAAGGGTTCTACCTGGTGACGCAAGGTGTGCTTCCAGCGGGCTCGGATTGTGGGGGGGGCAATCGCTTCATTCTCCTCAATGATCATCCAATGCAGAGGGAGATGGTCTCGATGCTGCTCATCGCCTGGCAGAACAAGCTGCGTGTCGGATTGCGTGTCGACGGCTGCACCTCCGGGGTAATGCAGCTGAGGGCCGTGACGATGCCTGAGGCCTGATGTCTGAATCCACAGGGGAACTACATGATGATGAGTGACGCGACGCCGGGCTTCCGCAGGAGGTTGGGAGCGGGGTTGGCCTTGACGTTGGCCTTGTGCCTGTCTGCACCACTGAAGGCGGAGCCAACCAGCGATCAGATGACGATTCTGTCGCTGCGGCCGTACATGGACGGCCCGGCGGGAATTGTGTACGTGCATGTTTCGAGTACGGCTTTCTGCAATACCGATACCTTTGCAATCGACATGTCCCGGCCGGGAGCCAAGGAAGCCTACGCGGCGGCGTTGGCAGCGCTGACATCGGGGAAGAATGTCCGGCTCGAGGCGTTCAACTCCACCGGGTGCAATGGCTGGGCGACCCGGCTCCAGTCGATCTTCATTCACGCGTAACCCTCCACGGATGGATCCAGGACGCGATGATCCTGGGGTATCGCGCATGGCCCTGGGGCGTGGATAAAAAAGGGGCGGCCCTGAGGCCGCCCCAAACCGTCAGGAGAACACGCGTCTAGAAGCGAACCGACCAGCGCATGTTGGCGCTGTGGTCGCGGCTTTCACTGCCGTACTGGCCGCTGTAGCCCAGCTCCAGCTGCTGGCGCGGGGTCAGCCAGGCCGACAGCCCCAGCTCGGCCACAACGGCGCTGTCGGCAATCGGGGCGCCTTCGACCGCGAAGGTGGTGGTGCTGTTGGCGAATGCGAGGTCGGCCAGCTGGCTGCGGTCACCCGAGGCACGACGGTAGCCCACGCCCCCACGCAGGTGCAGCCAGCTGTCCTGCTGGAACGATGCCTTCAGGCCCTTGTCGAAGCGCAGGCCAGCGGTGGCGATCGTGGTGCCGGTGTCGTCCACCTTGCCGTGCAGGGCGGCTGCACCACCGCGCTCGTTGATCTGCTTCAGGTCCACCTCCACGCGCGCGACCTGCAGGTAGGGTTCCAGCCCGGCCTCCGGGCCACCAAAGCGGTAGCCGGCTTCGATGAAGGCCTGGCGGGTATGCGCGTTGTAGCGGGCGCTCAGGCTGTCTCTGAACCCTGCGAAGTCGACATCGCGGGTGCTCTTCACCTTGTGCTTGCTCCAGGCGACGCCGCCACGCAGGCCGAGGCCGCCCCAGTTGTGACTGGCATATGCACCGAAGTGGGTGTTGTCGATCTTCGACTTGGCACGAAGCGCCTGCTGCTTGACGTCGGTGCGGCCGGTGCCAGCCAGCACGCCGACCTGCCAGCCAGAGAACTCGTGGTCGATACCGGCCAGCAGGCCGTTGCTGTTGGCTTCGGTGCGGGCGGTATTGCTGTTGCCGTCCAGCCTGCTGTTGCCGCCCAGAGCCTGCACCCAGGCGCCGGTGGCGTCGCCCGCATCGGCACCTGGCGCGACTGCACCTGCACGGCGGGACAGCACGGCATCGCGAACGTAGCGGCTGCCTTCCACCAGTGCGAGCGGCGTGGCTGCGTGCAGTTCGCCGCTGAGGCCGTCGAGCACGCCGCCGACCTGCTGCGGGAACAGCTGGGTCAGCGGCCTGGGCAGGCCCTGGTTGATTGCCAGCAGGTCCGCCGCGGCGGCCACCGCGCGCTGGTTCGGGGTGGTGGCGGCGCTGGCCAGCGAGGCACCGCGTGCCACGTCGATGCGGGTGCCATTGGTGCCGTAGGCGAGGCTGAACTGCAGGAACGGCGAGAACGCGCTGAAGTCGGTTTTCGCGAACTGGCCGTTGATGCCACCGTCGGCGCGGATGAAGTTGAACTGCTCGCCGAGATAGTAGATGCCTGGTTCCGGCAACGCGACCAGCGTGCCGCCGAGGGTGGCGGTACCGGTCACGTGCAACTGGTCGCTGTGCCCGCCAGGCGCGAGTTCGGCGGCGTAGACGCCGGTCGCGCCCTGCACGTAGTCGCCGTTGATGGTCAGCGTGCCGATCGAATTGCCGGGCGCGATGGTGCCGTCCACTCGGGTGCTGCCCAACGTGCCGATACCCTTCAGCAGGCCGTTGCTGCCGACCGTGGTGGTGCCGCCGGTCTGCATGCCATTGAAGGACACCACGCCGCCATTGACGGTCAGGTTCCCGTCCTTCAGAACGCCGCTGGCGCTGACCGTGCTGACGCCACCGGTGGTGGTGAGTGCGGTGGAGACCAGGCTGCCGTTGAGCAGGAACCGGCCGCCTTGCACATCGACTGCCGAGGTGAGGGTGTTGCTGCCGTTCAACTCCAGCGTGCCCTCCCGCAGCACCGCGCCGTTGAAGCTGTTGTCGCCGCTCAGGCGCAGCCAACCGATGCCGGATTTGGTCAGCGTGCCGGGGCCGCCGATGTCATTGGTCCAGTCGTCCCAGGCATCGCCCTCCCACACCTTCAGGCCGCCGGCCCTCTGGTTCATCACCACGTTGGTATCCACGCGCAGCGAGCCATAGCCCTCGATGGCCCTGCGCAGGTCAACCATGCCCCAGCCGTAGATCGGGTCGACGCCTGCCGCACCGAGATCGCGCGCGGTGGTCAGCAGGACGTCGCGCACCTGGGTGTTGTCCAGGTAGGGGAAGCGCTCCATCAACAGGCCGAGTGCGCCGGTGATATGGGGGGCGGCCATGGACGTGCCGGTCTTCAGGCCGTAGTCGTACGTGGGATTCTGGCTGTCGATGAGAAGACGGACGTAGTCTGCGGTCTTCTCCAGCCGTCCCTGGATGTCACCGGAAACGATGGTGCTGAGGATTGCCGTGCCGGGTGCGGAAATGCACCAGTTGGCGGCAGCGCCACAGATGCTCGAGCCTGCGTTGATCACGTAGTCGGTTTCACCATTGGCTGTATTGGGCTGGCGAACGTTGGCGACGGCCAGCCAGTAGGGCTCGATCTCCGGCTTCCAGCGCGGCAGGGCCGCGGTGATACCGGCGACGGCGCCGCTGCCATTGCCGGCCGACCAGACCTGGATCAACTGCGAAGCGGGGGCGTTCGCACTGTCCTTGTAGATGCTTCCGTATACGTCGTAGCCGGCACCGATGCGTGCGTACTGGGCATCCAGTGCGGCCACGGTCATGTTCCGGGTGGAGATGCCCCAGCTGTGATTGATGGCACGCACGCCTTGTGCCTGCAGCTGCGCGTACATGTCCAGCCTTGCGGCACCATCGGGATCCGTCCGTTCCACGGCTTCAGGCAGGTAGCCTCCGCTCGCCTGGCGCCTCCATTCGTAGTAAGTGTCACCAAATACACGGGCGGTCGTCAGATCGGCACCGAAGGCGACGCCGTGCATCCCCGTGCCATTGCGGTTGGCGCCAATGGTTCCGAGGACATGCGTGCCGTGATCGGCATAGCGGAAACCCCATTCACGGCCTGCGGCAATGATGTTGGCCTGCAGGGAAGCAGGCACGCCCGCGCCGAGCGTGTAGTAGTTGATACCCGGTTGATCACCCTGTGTCTGGCTGCACGCGCCGGTACCGCCGACGGTTCCCGGTGACGCACAGTTCGGGCCGATGGTGATGCTGGAGGTGTTGCGGCCGGCGAATTCGGGGTGAGCCAGTGCCGAGCCGGTGTCGAACAGCGCCAGGCGCACGCCCTTGCCGGTCAGGCCGCGGGCATACGCGTGGTCGGCCCCCATCGCACCCAGGCCCCAGTCGGCGTTGAATTCATCGCTGCGCCAGCTGGCGGCATCGCCCGGAATGCCGAGCAGGGCGGTGGCGGTTGCCGCGGGCGTGGCGGCCGTCGATGCTGCAGGCGCGCTGACGGCGGGCTGTGCCCACGCCGCCTGCAGCTCGCGCTGTTGCTGCCATGCGTCGAGCGCCTCGCCGGCCATGGCGGGCGCGGCAGCGGCAAGCAACAGAGAGCTGGACACGGCCAGCGCGAGGCGGCTGTGCAGCGGGGAGCGGGAGTGGGACGAACGGCCGTGCAGCGGGTGATTCATCGGGCAACTTCCTTGGTGGACGGGCAACAAGGCCGTTAACGCCAATCCGTGGCGACATCCCCCATGCATGTGAAAGGAAAATTGTGAACAGGTTAAGTGTGCGTGACAGTGGGCTTCACTTCGTCTCCCCGTGTCCTCGCTAACGTGGGCCGGCCTGGGCTCACCAGGCTTATCAAGGAGTGATGGCGATGCGTGTTGTCAGGAAGGTGATCGCAGTGGCGGTATTCGCGTTGGCGTGTACCGGTTCGGTGGCAGTGGCAGGGCCGGTCGAGCCCTGCGACCAGCCGTGCTGGCGGGCTTATCAGATGTGCCTGGCCAGTGGCACCGATGCCGGTGAATGCCAGCAGGCGTACAACACCTGCGTGGTCGATCTGTGCATGGGCGTGTGAGTCGCGCCGTTTGAGCCGTACGCGGAGCCCCGTCATCGACGGGGCTCTTCTGTTCCAGCGATCGCCTCAGGTGGCGATGCGGGCATCTGGCCTGAGCCCGCTTGCGGGCCATGCACGCAGCGGCGAGGATGTGAAATCGCACCGGAGCCGCTGCACATGGCCGTCAAACGCATTGTCGCCAACATCGCCACGCCCGACCCGGCGCGTGCCGCAGCGTTCTATGGCGGGCTGCTGGGCATGCCGGTGGTGATGGATCATGGCTGGATCGTCACCCATGGCGGGCAGGGCAGTGCGCTGGCGCAGGTGAGCTTTGCCAGCGAAGGGGGTTCCGGCACCGCGGTGCCCGATCTGTCGATCGAAGTGGACGACCTGCAGCAGGTGCTGGAGCGCATGCACGCGGCCGGCATCCCGCTGGAGTATGGCCCTGCCGACGAGCCGTGGGGAGTGCGTCGTTTCTTCGTCCGCGACCCGTTCGGGCGGCTGTTGAACATTCTCGCCCACACCTGAGCGGGAAGCGTTGCGTCAGCGGCGTCTGCCGCTGCGCGTCGGCGCTGCCGGAACGCCGACCATGCGCAGGCAATCCGCTTCCACAGCGGCGATGAAGGCATCGGCATCCTGTGCGGGTGTGGCGATCAGGTCGTCGGTGGCACCGTGCACGCCGGCATAGATCAACGAGGCGGTGACCTGTGGAGCAGGCAGCTGCCACAGTCCGGCTGCGTTGCCCGCTTCGAGGATGCCCAGCAGCTGCTGCTGGATCGCATTGCGCTCGGCATTGCCCCGCTGGTGGTGGTGATGGTTGGCGTACACCACGTCATGCAACGCGTGGGTGCGCGCGTAGATCTCGATGTTGGCGCGGATCCAGGCGCGCAGGCGCGCTGCGCCATCACCGGCAGGGTGCTGCTGCACTGCCTGCTCGACCTCGTCCATGAACTGCCGCGTGTAGCGCTGCGCCAGCGCCTGCAGGATCTCGGTGCGGGAGGCGAAATAGGTATAGAAAGTGCCCTTGGCCACGTCGGCCGCGGCGACGATGTCGCTGATGGTGGTGGCGTCCACACCCTGCGAAAGGAACAACGCCTGCGCGGCGTCCATCAGTTCCTCCTGGCGGGTTTCGGCGGGCTTGGTGCGAGGCCTGGCGACAGCTGGGGTCTGCATGGTTGGCGGTATCCGGGTGTGACGGACGCCATTCTAGCTGCCCCTTCGCACTGACTGACCGCCAGTCATTGACCGACGGTCAGTCAGTCGATAGGATGCGCGCACATCCTCCCCCCGGATCCACGCATGAGACGCCTCCAACGGCCCGCCCTGGTGCTGGCGGCCTACCTCGGTACATTCCTCGCTTCGCTGGACATCAGCATCGTCAACGTGGCCCTGCCAACCCTGCAGCAGGCGCTGCAGACCGACATGGCGGGCCTGCAATGGGTGATCAACGCCTATGCGATCGCACTGTCGGCGCTGATGCTGTCGGCCGGTCCGTTGGGGGATCGCTACGGTCATCGGCGGATGTGGCTGCTGAGCGTCGCCACCTTCACCATGGGCTCGCTGCTGTGCGCCTGCGCCAAGGACCTTTCGACCCTGGTCGCCGGGCGCGCGGTGCAGGGCGTGGCAGGTGCGCTGTTGATTCCCAGTGCGATGCCGATCCTGAGTCACGCATTTCCCGATCCGGGCCAGCGTGCACGCGTGATCGGTGGCTGGTCCGCCTTCAGCGCGCTTGCCCTGGTGCTTGGCCCGTTGCTGGGCGGTGCGCTGGTGCAGCGGGCCGGCTGGCCCAGCATCTTCCTGATCAACCTGCCTTTGGGGCTGCTGGCGTTTGTGCTTGGCGCCTGGGGCATCGCCGAGCGACGGCACCCGCAGCACGCCGCGCTGGATCCGGCCGGGCAGCTGCTCAGTATCGGCGCGCTGGGCGCACTGTGCTATGGCCTGATCGCGATCGGTGAGCAGGGCCTGTTGGCCCCGGTGACGCTTCTGGCGCTGGGCGCCGCAACTGCGGGGCTGATCCTGTTCGGCATCGTCGAGCGGCGGGTGGCACGCCCCCTGCTGCCGCTGGACCTGTTTGCCGACGGTCGCTTCCGCATGCTCAACCTGGCCTCGTTCGTGCTGGGCTTCACCGCCTATGCGAGCCTGTTCTTCCTGTCGCTGTTCTTCCAGCAGGCACAGGGGCACAGCGCGGCGCTGGCAGGCTCGCAGCTGGCTCCCCAGTTCCTGTTGATGGGTGTTGTCTCGCTGTTGTTCGGGCGCCTGGTTGCCCGCCTCGGGCTGCATGCCGCGCTGGTGCTGGGCTACGTCCTGGCCGGTGTGGCGATGTGCGCAATGGCCACGTTCGAACCGGCTACTTCGCGCGCTCATGCCACTGCCGTGCTGATGCTGCTTGGCATTGGAATGGGGCTGGCGGTGCCAGCGACCGGCATGGCGATCATGGCCAGCGCACCGGCCGAACGCGCAGGTATCGCGTCAGCCACGATGAACGCGCTGCGCCAGGCAGGCATGAGCCTGGGCATCGCGCTGATGGGCAGCCTGATGGGCCAGCGTGCCGTACAGCAGTTCACCGCCTGCGCACAGGCCGCAGGGCAGCAGCGGCTTGTTGCGCAGGCGCGTGAACTGATCCTGCACCCGGGCTCGATGCACGCCACGCCGCAGGTGCTGACCTGGTACCGCAATGCGATGGCCAGCGGGTTCGGTTGGGCGATGGCGGTGGCGGGTGCGCTGGCCCTGCTTGCGGCGCTTGGGCTGCATCGGCAGCGTGCATCGGCTTGACGCGCAGCATTCAGCCCTGCTGGCGTTGCGGGTCCTCTGCCGTGCGTTCGATCGCCTGAGGCTGTTGTTGCTGCTGGCGCGCGTTGGCGTGGCGTGCGTGTCCACCTTCGCGTCCGATCGTGGCCATGTGCTGGCGGTCGCGGCTGATCGCTTCGCCGCCCTTGCGGCCTGCGACACGTGCTTCGGCCGGACTGAATTCGTGCGCATTGCCGGAGGCATGTGCCGCGCGCCCGCCCTTGGCGGCGATCGCGCGCTGTTTGTCCTGGTCCATCGAGGCGAAGCCCCGGTTGGAGCTGCGCGGCTTCTGCTCAGTCATGTGAAATCTCCTGCAGTGTGGACGCCGCCTTCGTGGGCGACGGCGTCCATGCTTGGCCACCGCACGCTAAGTCCAGGTCGCCATCTTCGCCCCGGTTTTCACGCGCCCTGCGCACCGTGATGATCACGCAGCCGGACCGGCGGCCGCATTCGTCGCGTATTCACTGCCGGCCCTCGGATGTGCGCGCAACGCCGGCGGCCGCAGTGGCGGTGCCGCACATATGTTCGATGATCCTGTGCTGCTGCCCGATGGCTATCAGATAAACGTTCCGCACCGGCAACCGATCAAACTGCGCACCGGTGGCAACGGCGAACGGACCGGTGTCGCGCCCCACGCGGCAGGCGGCGACGATCCGCTCTCCATCGCACGTCAACTGCTGGCTCCGCCGAAGTCGTCAAGATGAACGCACAGTTGCGCGGTCGTCCTATCGCAGATGTTCCGTTGCATGCCTAGAATCGAAGCATCCCGGTAGTTCCCGGGCGCTTCGAGTGAATGGACTCAATGAAGATTCTGTTGACCGGCAGTTCCGGGCGGATCGGGCGCGCGATCTTCGGCGCGCTGGCGGCTGCCCATGAAGTGGTGGGTCTGGACCGCAGTCCGTTTGCCACCACGCGCATCATTGCCGATGTCACCGATCATCAAGCCGTCGTGCGCGCGGTGCAGGGCGTCGACGCGGTCATCCATACCGCGGCCCTGCATGCGCCACACGTCGGCCTGGTACCGGACGCGGTGTTCCAGCAGATCAACGTGGACGCGACTGCGCACCTGCTGCAGGCGGCGCGCGAGGCAGGCGCACGGCGGTTCGTGTTGACCAGTACCACCGCGCTGTACGGCCACGCGGTGGTGGCAGGGGGATGCCGCTGGATCGATGAGGATACCGAGCCGCTGCCGCGAACGATCTACCACCGCAGCAAGCTGCAGGCCGAGGCCCTGGCTGAAGCTGCCGCCGCACCGGACTTCGGGGTGCGCGTGCTGCGGATGGGGCGCTGCTTCCCGGAACCGCCGGAACGGATGGCGATGTTCCGGTTGCATCGTGGGATCGACGCCCGTGACGTGGCCAGTGCCCATGCCGCGCTGCTGCTGGATGAGGGGCCGGCCTTCGCCCGCTACATCGCCTGCGCCGCGACCCCGTTCCGGCGCGAGGATTGCCTGGAACTGGCCACCCAGCCGCGCAATGTACTGGCCCGGCGCGTACCGCAGCTGCTGGCCGAGTTCGAGCGCCGCGGCTGGCCGTTGCCGCTGAGCGTCGACCGCGTCTACGACAGCGCCCGCATCCGCAGGGAGCTGGGGTGGCAGCCGCGTTTCGGGCCGGACGCCGTGCTGCAGCAGTACGCCGCAGGCAGCATCGAGGTGTTGCCACGCGCGGAGTGGATCAAGGATCGGGTGGCCGAATAGGGGAAGCGGGGACGGATCCCTGAGTGGATTCAGGAATGTGTAGGCCGGTCGCCTCAACCTCGTTGGCAGGCGGCCGCTAACCCGGTGCGCTTCCTGCGCCGGGCGGGTCCCGGCGGCCGGTGGCCTGCGCGACGGATCGCGCGCCTGCGCGGTGCCCTCCCGGCGCCGGTCGTCCTGAACTGCCTTGCGGACCCCTCCATGCCTTCTTCCCGTTCCGCCGCTGCCCGCCGCCCGGGCAGCATCGCCCACAAGCTGATGCTGGGCACCGCCGTCATCGCGCTGCTGTGCTTCGGCCTGACGGCGTTCCTGATCTATCGCCAGGCCAGTGCCAGCCTGATCGATGCCTCGCGCCAGACCATGACCAGCGAGGCCAACGCCGAAGCGCGCCAGGTCGCCGCCGACCTGGGCACGGCGTTTGCCAGCAACGATGCCATGGTCGAAGCCGTGCTCGCCCAGCGTGCGCGGGGCGACGTGCCCGATCGCGCCAGCCTGGCTGCCGTGCTGGGCGAGCAGCTGCGCACCCACCCGGAGTGGCTGGGCAAGAGCACCATGTGGGAGGCCGATGCCTTCGATGGCAGGGATGCCGAGTTCGCCAACACCGCGATGCACGATGCCAGCGGCCGCTACATGAGCTACTGGGCCTGGCATGACGGCAAGCCGCAGCAGTCGACCATGACCGACTACACCGAAGCCGCCGACGGCTCGGCCGACTGGTATGTGGTACCCAGCCGCGACAAGCTGCCCAAGGTCAGCGAGCCCTATGCCTACGACATCGCCGGCCAGCAGGTGCTGATGAGCACGTTGAGCTCGCCGATCGTCGAAAACGGTACCTTCCTCGGCGTGTTCACCGTCGACTTCTCGCTGGCGGCGCTGCAGAAGCACATGGCGACGCTGACGCCGATGGGCGCAGGCCGCGTCGAGCTGCTTTCGCCCAACGGCGTGGTGCTGGCCTCGGCGAATGCCGCCGAGATCGGCAAGCCGCGCACCGACGCATTGACCCGCAGCATGCTGGCCGACATCGCCGCCGACCGCCGGTTCGAAGCCTTCACGCCCGATGCAGCCGGCAACGTGCGCGTCTACGTGCCGCTACGCGTGGGCAATGCCCCGCAGCGCTTCGCGCTGGGCGTGGTGATGCCGCACGCGGTGATCGTGGCCGAGGCGCGCCAGCTGCTGTGGTTGACGCTGCTGGTGGGCGTGGTGGCCGCGCTGACGCTGAGTGCCGGTGTCTATGTGCTGCTGCGCCGCCTGGCGATCCGCCCGTTGGCCGAAGCGGTGCGGGTGGCGGGTGACGTAGCCGCCGGCAAGCTCGACAGCACCTTGCCTGCGCGCAGCAACGATGAAGTGGGCCGCCTGCTGGACGCGATGCAGGGCATGCGCGGGCAGCTGCAGGCGGTGATGGCGGCGCAGGCGGAAATGGCGCGCCGCCACGATGCTGGCGAGCTGAGCTACCGCATGGACGCCACTGCCTTCCCCGGCGAGTACGGCCGCATGGTGGCCGACAGCAACCAGCTGGTGGCTTCCAGCAATGCGGTCACCCAGCGCCTGGTCGAGGTGATGCAGCGTTACGCGGTGGGTGACCTCAGCGTGGACATGGAAGCGCTGCCGGGCGAGAAGGCGGTGTTCACCGCAGCGATGGCCACCACCAAGAGCAACCTGGCCGCGATCAACGAGCAGATCCAGCAGCTGGCCGCCGCCGCGGCGGCCGGCGACTTCGCTGTACGCGGTGATGCCCAGCGCTTCGACCACGATTTCCGCCGCATGGTGGAGACCCTCAACATCATGATGCAGGTCAGCGATCACAACCTGGCTGAGCTTTCGACGCTGCTTCGCGCGATTGCCGCCGGCGACCTCAGCGCACGCATGCGCGGTGATTTCCATGGCGTGTTCGCGGTGATGCGCGACGATGCCAACAGCACCGTGCAGCAGTTGACCCAGATCGTCGGCCAGATCCAGCAGTCGGCCGCCAGCATCCGCCTGGCGGCGGGTGAGATCGCTGCGGGCAACAGCGATCTCTCGCGTCGTACCGAGCAGCAGGCCGCCAACCTGGAAGAAACCACCGCCTCGATGGAGGAGCTGACCTCCACCGTGCGCCAGAACGCCGACCACGCGCTGCAGGCCAATACCCTGGCAGGATCCGCCGCTGACGTTGCCAGCGAGGGCGGGGAAGTGGTCAACCAGGTGGTGCAGACCATGGAGCAGATCGAGGCCTCCTCGCAGCGCATCGCCGAGATTATTTCGGTGATCGACGGCATCGCCTTCCAGACCAACATCCTGGCGTTGAATGCGGCGGTGGAAGCGGCGCGGGCCGGTGAGCAGGGCCGCGGCTTCGCGGTGGTCGCCAGCGAAGTGCGCGCGCTGGCGCAACGCTCGGCGGGCGCAGCGAAGGAGATCAAGGAGCTGATCGACGCATCCGTGGCGCAGGTCGGTGCCGGTGCGCAGCTGGTGCACGGTGCGGGCCGTACCATGCAGGCCATCGTCGGCCAGGTGGGGCGCGTCAACGAGATCATGGCCGAGATCTCGGCTGCGTCGCGTGAACAGTCCGCCGGCATCGAGCAGGTCAACCAGACCGTGGTGCAGATGGATGAGACCACCCAGCAGAATGCCGCGCTGGTGGAGGAAGCCAGCGCCGCGGCGCGGGCTATGGAGGAGCAGGCCGAGCAGCTGGCCGTGGCGGTCTCGCGCTTCCGCCTGCAGGCCGAACCGGAGGCCATGGCCCGCCGCGCGGCCTGATCCCGGAAACGAAGACGCCCGGCGGGGGCCGGGCGTCGGTTGCATCCTTGCCGCGCATCCTGCGCAGGTCTGATGGCTCAGAACATTCCTTCAAACGGGTTCCAGCTGGTACGTCCTTCCACCTTCTCCAGGTAGTAGCTGTAGTTGGTGCTGGAGGCGACCAGCAGGTTCATGGCGATGAACAGCATGCGCCCGACGACGTCCGGAAGGAACATGGTGATGATGGCCAGCGCGATGTTGATGCCGATCACCACCAGTGCCTTGCGCCACATGCCAAGAATCAGCAGGTAGATGGCACCGAAGAACAACGCGAAGAAGTTCAGGTTGATCTTCAGGCGGTCACCAAAGGACAGCGCCTTCCAGGCCTGCTTGAAGCCGGGGTTCTTGGGGGCGCCGTGCTGGCGGAAGAAGTTGAAGCGGAACTGCCACTTCGGGCTGAACTGGGACAGGTCAGTGGTATTCATTGGGGGAGACATCCCTGTGAGAAAACGTTTTCATGATAGGACAAGTCCTATTCAGGATCCAAGCGTCACCGTCAAAAATGTGACGCCTGCCTTGTTCCGGCTGCTGTGGCAGGGGCGCGCACCGTCACCCGCCCGCCTTGTTTTTAGGATAGGGTGCGCAGTTCCGCTGCCGCACCAGCTGAATCCGTGCGGCGGCGGGATGTCCATGGAGGTTGCATGACCACACCTGCTACACCGGAAAACGCACCGGGACCGGTGCTCCTGCCGACACCTGAAGTGGTGCAGGCACAACAGCTGCTCGCACGCCAGCAACTGGCGGTGGCGATGGACCGTGCACGCACGGCGGCTACGCAGAGCGCGGCGCCCGCCGCCGCATTGGAAAGCGAGTAATCCGCAACACCGCCGATCGCGCTGGCCCGTCGCCAGCGCGATCGCGGCGGACGCTCTTGGTCAGAACCGCGCGGTCATGCTGAGGAAGTAGCTGCGCCCGGCCACGAAGTAATCGGTGGAGCCTTCCGCATACAGCTTCTTGTCGGCCAGGTTGCTGACGCCGCCACGCAGGGTCAGTACCTCATTGACGTTCCAGGCGGCGGTCAGGTCATACAGCGTGTAGGCCTTGAGGAAGGTCGTCGCCGTGCCGGCCTGCCTGCCGGTGTACTGCGCCGACAGGCTGCTGGAAAACACCGCGTCGGGCGTCCAGTCCAGCGACGAATAGCCCGAGAATTCGGGGGTATCGATCAGGTTGCGGCCGGTGGTCAGGTTCCTGGCTTCCTTCATCCATGTCGCCGAGGTGCGCCAGCGCCAGTGCTCGCCGAAGCGGACATTGAAGCTGCCTTCCATGCCGCTGGTGCGTGCGCGCTGCACGTTGCTCATCCGCGTCCACCAGATGCCGTTGAACCTGCCCAGCGGTGCGTACTCGATCTTGTTCCTGAAGTCGGTGTGGAAGTAGGTCAGGCCGGCATCGACCAGATCGTTGTCGAAGCTGATGCCGATTTCGCGGTTGGTGCTGGTTTCCGGGTCCAGGTCCGGGTTGCCGGCCATGTAGCAGCCGCCGCGGGTATAGCCCAGCGGAATCAGCGAGGTGCAGCCACGGCCACCGGACTGGGTGGCGGCGCTGGCGGAGTTCTCGGTCAGGCTGGGGGCGCGGAAGCCCTTGGAAACGCCACCGCGGATGGTCCATTGCTCGGCCGGATGCCAGACCAGGTAGGCGCGCGGGCTGACGTGGCCACCGAACGTCTCATGGTGGTCCAGGCGCGCGCCCAGGGTCAGTGCCAGGGTGCGGTGCAGCTTCAGTTCGTCTTCGACGAACAGGGCCCAGGTATCCACTTCCAGATCGGAGCCGCTGACGGCATTGCCGGCATAGTCGATCGGCGCGCGGCCGATGGTGTCGGTGTTGGTCAGCTCCTGGCGCTTCCACTGGCCGCCCACGGCGAACTGATGTTCAACGCCCAGGGTGAACGGCGTGGTCAGGCTGCCCTCGATGATCGTATCGGTGGCTTCGGAACGGCCGGTAGCACCGATGTCGTTCCTGTACTCGGTCCAGTACGCACTGATCTTCGAATTGCCGAAGCTCCACTTGCCATCGTGGTTGAGCGCCAGCGAGCTGCGCTTGAGTTCGCTGGCACCCCAGGCGCCTTCATCCTGCTTTTCCAGCGAAGCGTCGATGAAGGCCTGCTGCACGCCATGGCCGGCTTCGAGCGACAGTTCCTGCGCGTCGCTCAGTTTCCACTGCAGCAGCGCATCGACATTGCGGTCCTTCTCGCCTGCATACGCGTTGCCGTAGACACCGCCATTGGAGCGATCCGAATCGCGGCGCATGCTGTTGGCACCGATGCGCAGGCCGAAGCGCTCGCCGAGCGGGCCGGAGAACGTCGCACCGATCTGCTGGGTGTCGCCGCGCTTGCCATCGCCCGGGCGGGTATAGCTGTGGGTGGCGCTGCCGCTCCAGTCATCACCGATGCGCCGGGTGATGATGTTGATCACGCCGCCCATGGCGTCGGAGCCATACAGCGACGACATCGGTCCGCGCACCACTTCGATGCGCTCGATCTGGTCGGGCGAGATCCAGTTCAGGTCCTGGCGGCCCAGGTCCGGCCGGTAGTTGGTCGAGGCCGAGCTGCCCATGCGCTTGCCGTCCACCAGCACCAGCGTGTAGTTCGACGGCATGCCGCGCAGCTTGATCTTGGACTGCTCGCCAACCGCACTGAGGCCACCGGTCACGCCGGGCACGCGGCTGAGCAGGGTGGCCAGGTCGTGCACCGGCTGGCGCGCGATGTCCTCGCGGCTGATCACGCTGATGCTGGCCGGCGCATCCTTGATCCATTGCTGGTTGCCCGAGGCGGTGACCACCACGGTATCCAGGTCCTTGGTGGAGGCATCGGCGCTGGCCTCTGCAGCGGCCACGCCGGGCAGGGCCAGCAGGCAGGCGGTGGCCAGGGCACTGGCCAGGCGGGTGCGCGGCAGGCGCGCGGAACGGGAGCGGAACGGCTGGGACATGACGGCTTCCATCGAATGAGGGGGGACCGGATGGAAGCAGCGGGCACACGCAGACAAGCAGGCAGGCCCCCCCTTCCATGGGTCGTAGGGCGCACGGTTCGGGCCGGCGCAGCTGGGTGGGCCTCGGCCGTACGGAGGACGGCGACCTGCCTGGTTAATGAAATGATAACCGTTCGCGTTTGTTACGATCCAGTACCCGGTGCCACGAAGCGACATTCCGCTGCGCGGTCCGCCATCGCCTGCTGTTTGCTGAATGGGGATAAATCCCGGCGTAGACCTTCGCACTCGGCTTACATCCGGCGCCCTAGACTGGGCCGCATTTTCGATTCCGCCCCGTTGGAGATCGTGTGGGTTCCGGTAGTGACAGACAGCGACTGTGCGGCCAAGGGCCGGTACAGCCAGGACAAGTGCGGGCGCCGGGAGGGCGCGCCGGGAACCTTCGCGCATACAGCCCGGCCGGGACGGCCGGCCATGCCGATCGTGGGGAGTAAGCGGTGATGGGGGGTCAAGCCATCCACGCGGAAGCGGATGCGCCCCGGCTCGACGCCGGTTGGGCGCTGCTGCCGGCCGAATCTCCGCTGCCGATGCCCGAACAGACCCTGCGCGAAGGCAAGCTGAAGGTCCGTCGGCACCGTACCTCGCCACGCCTGATCGGCCTGCGCCGGTTCTACATCTTCGGCGGCACCCTGGCCATGACCGCCATCGCCACCCGCATGATGTGGCGGGTGCTGTCGGCCAATGGCATCAGCGTGCTGGAAGCCTGCCTGCTGGTGCTGTTCGTCGGCCTGTTTGCCTGGATCGCGCTGTCCTTCGCCAGCGCCGTGGCCGGCTTCCTGACCGCCGTGTTCGACCGTGGCTATCGCCTTGGCATCGACCCGGACAAGCCGCTGCCGACCGTGCACAGCCGCACCGCGCTGCTGATGCCGACCTACAACGAGGATCCGCGCCGACTGCTGGCGGGCCTGCAGGCGATCTACGAGTCGGTGGCCGCCACCGGCCAGCTCGAACGCTTCGACTTCTTCGTGCTCAGCGATACCCGGCGCGAGGACATCGCACGCGCCGAGGAGCAGGTATTCGCCGAACTGCGCGAGCGCGTGCCGGACGGCCAGACGCGGCTGTTCTACCGCCGCCGTGGCGACAACAGCGGGCGCAAGGCCGGCAACATCGCCGACTGGGTGCGCCGCTTCGGTGGCGCTTACCCGCAGATGCTGATCCTGGACGCCGACAGCCTGATGACCGGCGACAGCATCGTGCGCCTGGTGGCCGGCATGGAACACAACGCCGATGTCGGCCTGATCCAGACCCTGCCCTCGGTGATTGGTGGCCGCACCCTGTTCGCACGCATGCAGCAGTTCGGCGGTCGCGTGTACGGCCCGGTGATCGCCCGTGGCGTGGCCTGGTGGCATGGCGCCGAGAGCAACTACTGGGGCCACAACGCCATCATCCGCACCCGTGCCTTCGCCGACCACGCCGGCTTGCCAGCGCTGCCGGGGCGCAAGCCGTTCGGCGGCCACGTGCTCAGCCACGATTTCGTCGAAGCAGCGCTGATGCGCCGTGGCGGCTGGGCCGCGCACATGGTGCCGTACCTGGGGGGCAGCTACGAAGAAGGCCCGCCGACCCTGACCGACCTGCTGGTGCGCGACCGTCGCTGGTGCCAGGGCAACCTGCAGCACGGCAAGGTGGTCGGCAGCCGTGGCCTGCACTGGATCAGCCGCACCCACATGCTGATCGGCATCGGCCATTACTTCACCGCGCCGATGTGGGCGATGCTGATGCTGATCGGCATTGCGATCCCGCTGTTCCAGGAAGGCATCGATTTCAACGCCCTGCTGCACCTGTCACCCAGCGTGTACTGGCGGGCCCAGGACGAGGAGCAGGTGGTGCGCCTGTTCGCCGCCACCATGGCCGTGCTGCTGCTGCCCAAGGTGCTGGGCTATCTGGCGATGCTGCTGGACCCTGTCGACCGCCGCGGTTGCGGCGGTGCGATCCGTGCGTTCGTGTCGATGCTGGTGGAGACCGTGCTGGCCGCACTGATGGCACCGGTGGTGATGTACGTGCAGTCGCGCGGCGTGGCCGAAGTGCTGTCCGGCCGCGATTCCGGCTGGGACGCACAGCAGCGTGACGATGGTGGCATCTCGTGGATGGCGTTGATCCGTGGCTACGGCGGGCTGGGTGTGTTTGGTGCGTTCATGGGTGTGCTGGCGTGGGCGGTGTCGCCGTCGCTGGCAGCCTGGATGGCGCCGGTGGTGATCGGCATGGTGCTGGCCGTTCCGGTGGTGGCGCTGACCTCCTCGCGCGGCCCGGGTGCCTTCCTGCATCGCCTCGGCCTGCTCGACATCCCCGAAGAGAACATTCCGCCACCGGTGCTGGTGCGCGCCGCGCAGCTGCGCCGGGAAGCCGCCGAGCAATCGCCGCTGTACTGATGGCCCTGCACCAGCGGCATAATGCGGCTCGAACTTGAAGGAGCCGCATCATGCTGCAAACGGTGGAACAGGAAACCGGCGCCTCGCCACAGTGGTCGGTAATCTGGCTGCACGGGCTTGGCGCCGACGGCCACGACTTCGCGCCGATCGTGCCGGAACTGGTGCGTCCGCACTGGCCGGCGCTGCGCTTCGTGTTCCCGCACGCACCGGTGCGGCCGATCACGATCAACAACGGCGTACCGATGCGCGGCTGGTACGACATCGTCGGGATGGACTTCCGCTCGCGTGCCGACATGGCCGGCGTGCAGGAATCGGTGCTGCAGCTGGATGCGCTGATCGCACGTGAGATCGAGCGCGGCGTCGCGCCGGAGAAGATCTTCCTGGCCGGCTTCTCGCAGGGCGGGGCGATCATCCTGACCGCCGCGCTGGCGCGCACCGCGCCACTGGCCGGCCTGATCGCCCTGTCCACCTATCTGCCCGAGGCCGACAGTGCCCGTCGCGTTGACGGTGCGGTGCAGGTGCCGGTGTTCATGGCCCATGGCAGCAGCGACCCGGTGATTCCGCAGGCGGTGGCCGTACACAGCGCGCAGGCCCTGCAGGCGCTGGGCCTGCAGGTGGAGTGGCACAGCTACCCGATGGCCCACCAGGTCTGCGCCGAAGAGATCCAGGCGCTGGGTGACTGGCTGCAGGAACGGTTGGGCGCTGCCTGAGCCATGCCCCCGGCCAGCACATCGCCGTGGATGCCGGAACTGTGCCGCCTGCCGCGGCTGGCGGCGATGCTCGGCCTGGCCCAGCTGGTGGTGGTGGTGCTGGCGCTGGCGCCCGATGGCAGCCGCCACTGGACCTTCGGCGAGCTGCTGTCGGCCAGCGGCTTCGCGCTGTGGCTGGCGCTGGCGGTGACCGCCAGCCTGTGCCTCCTGCGGCAGGCACTGTCGAGGCTGCCGCCGGTGCTGGGCGCTGTCGCGGCGATCATGCTGGCGACCCTGATCGCCGTGGTCTGTGCCGGCATCGTGCATGCACTGTACGCGGTACTGGGCGACAACTTCGCCCGCGGCATCAGCTTCTGGCGCTTCACCCTGGGCAGTGCGGCAACCACGGCACTGATCGCCGCACTTGCCCTGCGCTACTTCTATGTGAGCGATCGCTGGGCCGTGCAGGTGCAGGCCAACGCGCGTGCCCAGGCCGACGCGCTGCAGGCGCGGATCCGGCCGCACTTCCTGTTCAACAGCATGAACCTGATCGCCAGCCTGCTGCATCGCGATCCGGCGGTGGCCGAACGCGCGGTGCTGGATCTGTCCGATCTGTTCCGTGCTGCCCTGGGTGCGGGCGAGGGCGACTCCACCCTGCGTGACGAATGCGAGCTGGCCGAGCGCTATCTGTCGATAGAGTCGCTGCGCCTCGGCGAGCGTCTGCAGGTGCGCTGGCAGCGCGATGAGCCGCTGCCGTGGGACCTGCCACTGCCGAGGCTGGTACTGCAGCCGCTGGTGGAAAACGCAGTGCTGCATGGTATTTCGCGGCTGCCCGAGGGCGGCACCATCGAATTGCAGCTGGTGCGCGAGGGCAACGAGCTGCAGATCCGCGTGCGCAATCCCGCGCCCGATCCGCAGGCGCCGGGGTTGGCGCTGGCGCGTGGTGCCGGCCATGCCCAGCACAGCATCGCTCATCGGCTGGCGTGGCGCTTCGGCGCCGCCGCGCGGATGACGGCTGGCTGGAGCGAGGGCTACTATGCCTGCCAGGTGACAGTGCCGATCCAGTGAGGGGACGACCGTGAGGGTAGTCATCGCCGATGACGAACCGCTGGCGCGGGAACGCCTGCGCAGCCTGCTGGCGGCGCAGGACGGGGTGGACGTGGTGGCCGAGGCCGGCAACGGCGAGCAGGCCCTGCATGCGTGCGCGGAGCTGCAGCCGGACCTGGTCCTGCTGGATATCGCCATGCCCGGGCTGGACGGCCTGGAAGCCGCCCGCCACCTGGCCAGCTTCGAGCCGCGCCCGGCGGTGGTGTTCTGCACGGCTTATGACGCGCATGCGCTGTCGGCGTTCGAGGCGGCGGCCATCGATTACCTGATGAAGCCGGTCCGCGCCGAGCGCCTTGCCGCAGCGATCGCACGTGCACGCACGTTCCTGGCCGGCCGCGATGGCCAGCCGCAGGACAACGGCGGGCAGCAGGCCCGCAGCATGCTGTGCGCACGCCTGCGTGGCAGCCTGCGGCTGATCCCGCTGGACGACATCCACTACCTGCAGGCGGAAGAGAAGTACGTGGTGGTGCACCATGCGCGCGGCGAGGACCTGATCGAGGAGTCGCTGAAGTCGCTGGAGGAAGAGTTCGCCAGCCGCTTCATCCGCATCCATCGCAACTGCCTGGTGGCGCGCCACGAGCTGGTGGAGCTGCGTCGAGGCTCGGGTGGTCAAGTGCAGGCGGTGCTGCGGCATGGCAAGCAGCCGCTGGAAGTCAGCCGCCGCTGCGTGGCGACGCTGAAGCAGGAATTGCGGCATCTGTGAGTGGTCCCGCGCGGCCTGCGGCCGCGACTGCTATGAAATCAACAGCAACAGCAACAGCGGGTCATGGCTCGTTGTTTCTACGTGCTGGGTTGGGCCGGGGTGGGGCGGCGGGACACGCTGCAAGTACATCCATGTAAGCTCGATGGCGCCATCCATGGCGCCAACGGTCCCGCCGCCCCACCCCGGCCCAACCCTCTCGTTCTTCAACGCATCGGACAGCAAGAGCATTGTTGTTATCGGCTTGGAAAGAGGGGTCAGATCCCTTTTCCTGCGGAAAAGGGATCTGACCCCGGAAGCCGTCGGCTGTTGCTTTTGCTTCTGCTTTTTTCTTTTGATCTTCCGTGGCTGACGCGCACTGAAGCTGTCAGAGGTCAGGCGGGGTGGGCTGCGCAGGGGCGTGAGCCGCATGGATGCGGCGACCGAGCTTACACGGACGTACTTGCAGCGTCCCCTGCGTGGCCCACCCCGCCCGGCCACGCGCGGCTGTTGCTTTCATGACCCCTCCACCAGCCACGAGGGGCTCCGCCGTTGGCCGTATCCGCGCCGAAGGCGCGATAATGACCGGATGGAAACCGTCCGCATCGCCACCCGCAAGAGCCCGCTCGCCCTCTGGCAGAGCGAACACGTCGCCGACCGCCTGCGCCAGGCCCATTCCGGCTTGCATGTGGAACTGGTGCCGATGAGCACCCGCGGCGACGAAGTGCTCGACCGTTCGCTGGCCGCCATCGGTGGCAAGGGCCTGTTCCTGAAGGAGCTGGAGCTGGCCATGCTGCGCGGTGAGGCCGACTGCGCGGTGCACTCGCTGAAGGATGTGCCGATGGAACTGGATGCGCCGTTCGCGTTGCCGGCAATGCTGACCCGTCACGATCCCGCCGATGGCTTCGTCTCCAACCTGTACGCCTCGCTGGACGCGCTGCCGATCGGTGCGCGGGTCGGGACCTCGTCGCTGCGTCGCCAGGCGCAGCTGCGCGCGCTGCGACCGGACCTGGAACTGCTCGACCTGCGCGGTAACGTCAACACCCGGCTGGCCAAACTCGACAACGGTGGCTACGACGCCATCGTGCTGGCCGTGGCCGGCCTGGAGCGTCTGGGTCTCGGCGAGCGCATCGTCGCGCGCCTGCAACCGCCGCAGTGGCTGCCGGCCCCGGCGCAGGGCGCGGTGGCGGTGGAGTGCGATGGTGGCAATGCGCGTCTGATGGCGTTGTTCGCCCCGCTTGATGACGCGGCCACGCGTGCCTGCGTGGAAGCCGAGCGGGCGATGAATCGTGCGTTGCACGGCAGCTGCCACGTGCCGGTGGCGGCCATCGCGCAGTGGCAGGGCGATGACCTGCACCTGCAGGGGCTGGTTGGCAGCGCCAGCGACGGCCGTGCGGTGCGCGCCGAAGCCGTGGGCCCAGGCAGTGATCCGGAAGCGCTGGGCCAGCAAGTGGCGAAGATGCTGCTGGATGCCGGTGCCGGCGAACTGCTGAACGTCTGAGCCATCGCAGGTCGTGCCGGCCAGCGGCCGGCACCACCGGAAGAAGAACGGGAGCCCTTGGCGCCCGTTTCTTACTTGAACTTGTAGACCACGTTCATCGTGGTCAGCGTATCGGTCTTGCGCTTGTCCTCGGCCACGTCACTGTTGTAACGCGCCTGCCAGCCGGCCTTCAGCGCCAGGTGCTCGTTCATGCTCACCGACACGCCGAAGTCGTTCTGGCCGAAGGTGTTGTACGAACCGGATTCGACCAGCAGGGTGTTGACCAGGTCGGTGTTGTCGGTCAGCGAGTACTTCATGTCGAACAGGCCGCGGCCGATCATGCCGGTGCGGGTGCGGTCGTCCTCGGTGCTGTGGGTGCGGCGCACACCGGGGCCGATCTGCGCGTCGAACGAGAAGCGCTCGGTGTTCCACAGGCGGGTGCCGTAACCCAGACCGAACGAGCTCTGGCGGTCGTAGGTGGCGAAGTCGTCGCGCTCTGTACGCACCGTGGCCGTCAGCTGGCGGTGCTCGCCCAGCTGCAGCGCGCTGCCGGCACTGCCGGTGTAGCGGTTGGCGGTGGTGTTGTTGCGGCGGGTGGTGGTGCCGTCGTCGCGGGTCTCGGTCACCTTGGAGCTGGAGCGCAGGCCGGCCAGGTCCATGCTGTGCACCCAATCGCCGTCGGTGTAGCGCAGGCGCAGGCGGCCGTTGAAGCTCTCGGTGCTGCTGTTGCCGCGTGCCGAGGCGAAGCCGAGCTCGCCGCCACTGCCGCTCCACGGCGAAGACATCGCCGCCAGTTCGGAGGCATCCTGTGCATACGCGAGCGGCGCGCACAGCAGCAGGGGGATCAGCAGGGACACGCGCAGGGACATCGGGGCTTCTCCGAAGCGGTTGACAGCCGGTGATGATACTGGAAGCGTGATGGCGGTCAGAATCGATCCAAGGCGCGCTTCAGCAGACGTTGCCGCGGACGCCTATTCAGGGCAGATCGATACGCAATGCCGGGTCGTTGAAGCGCGAGTAGCGCAGGCGCAGCTGGAAATTGCGGCCATTGCTGCTGCCGCTGCGCACGATCTGCCGTGGCAGGCCCTGGGCGTCCACCCAGTACTCCAGGCGTTCGCCGGCCTGCGCGCCGCGCAGGCGGTAGTGACGGGTCTCGACTCCATCCAGCGATTGGCTGCCCAGGTCTTCGGCCTGCAGTTCGGCAGTCAGGGCGTCGGCCGGCAAGGGGTTGCGCCACTGCTCCAGCAGGCCCGGCGGGGTGGGAACCTGGCGGATCGCACCGTCGGCCTGCAGGAACATGGTGTCGCCAATGATCGTCTGCGGCCCGCCCGGGGTCTGCACCCGGAAGCGGTCGGGGGCGACGAAGTCCATGGCACTGCGCACCGGCTGCGGCGCGCCCAGCACCTCCAGCTCGGCATGGAAACTGCCCAGGGCCGCAAAGCGTTGGCTGGCGCCCAGTACGGCCTGGGCCGGATCGGCCGCGGGCACGGGAGCTTCGGTCCTGGCCGGCGCCGGTGCGCGATCGCAGGCAGCCAGCAGCAGGCAGGCCAGCAGGGACAGGGCGGGCAACCGGCGCATCGGGCATTCCATGGGGGTGGGGGCGACCACGATAGCCCAAACGTCCCACACAAGACCCGCGACTCGGACATAATCGGGGGTATGGACCGATACGAACGCATCACCGCCCTGCATCGTCTGCTCAAGTCCGCGCGCTATCCGGTGACGGTGGCGACCCTGCAGGACAAGCTCGGTTGTTCCCGTGCCACCGTCTACCGCGACCTGGCCTTCCTGCGCGATGCGCTGATGGCACCGATCGAGGGCGACGGCGAGGCCGGCTTCCGCTATCAGGCCGACGAGAGCGACCGCTTCGAACTGCCTGGCCTGTGGCTCAGCTCGGAGGAGCTGCACGCCCTGCTGGCCTCGCAGCACCTGCTGGCGCGTACCGGCGGCGGCGTGCTGTCCTCGGTGCTGGCGCCGCTGCAGCAGCGTATCGAGAGCCTGCTGGCTGCCCAGGCCGGTGTCTCCAACTGGCCGGTGGACCGTGTGCGGGTAATCCCGCACCGCGGCCGCAAGTTCGATGAAGGCAGCTTCCGCAGCGTGGCCTCGGCGGTGCTGGAGCGCCGCCAGCTGGCGTTCGAGTACCGTGCCCGTTCCACCGACGAGCCGACCAAGCGCACCGTCTCGCCGCAGCGCCTGACCCATTACCGCGACAACTGGTACCTGGATGCCTGGGACCATGACCGCGAAGCCCTGCGCAGCTTCGCCGTGGACCGCATCCACAAGGCGCGCGTGGTCGACAGCACTGCCCGTGACGTCGCCGACAGCGAGCTGGACGAGCAGCTGGGTGCCAGCTACGGCATCTTCTCCGGTGCGCCGAAGGGCTGGGCGACCATCCTGTTCAGTGCCAAGGCCGCGCGCTGGGTGGCCGACGAGCATTGGCACTCCAAGCAGCAGGGCCGCTTCCTGGCCGATGGCCGCTATGAACTGAAGGTGCCGTACAGCGTCTCACGCGAACTGCTGATGGACGTGCTGCACTACGGCTCGGATGCCGAAATCGTCGAGCCGGTGATGCTGCGCGAGCAGGCCAAGGCGCTGCTCGAGCTGGCCCTGAGCAACTACGAAAAATCCTGACACTCCCCCCGAGAACTCCTCCGCCCATGAAGAAGACCCTGTTGCTGCCCCTGCTCGCCGCTGCGCTGGCCCTGACCGCCTGCGGCAAGTCCGGCGAGCCCTCGCAGAAGCTGGTGGTGGCCGCCACGGCCGTGCCGCATGCCGAGATCCTTGATGTGGTCAAGCCGATCCTCAAGCAGGAAGGCGTGGACCTGGACGTGCGCGTGTTCAACGACTACGTGCAGCCCAACGACCAGCTGGTGCAGAAGCAGGTGGACGCCAACTACTTCCAGACCGAGCCGTACCTGGATGCCTACAACCGCGATCGCAAGACCGATCTGGTGAAGGTGATCGGCGTGCATATCGAGCCGTTCGGTGCCTATTCGCGCAAGGTCAAGTCGCTGGCCGAGCTGCGCGACCGTGCCGACGTGGTGATCCCGAACGACCCGAGCAACAACAGCCGCGCGCTGATCCTGCTGCACAAGGCCGGCGTGATCGAGCTGAAGGATCCGGCCAACGCGCTGTCGACCCTGCGTGACATCACCGCCAACCCGAAGAACCTGAAGTTCCGCGAGCTGGACTCGGCGATGCTGCCGCGCGTGCTGGACCAGGTCGACCTGGCCCTGATCAACACCAACTACGCGCTGGATGCGGGCCTCAACCCGACCAAGGATGCACTGGCGATCGAGAGCAAGGACTCGCCGTACGTGAACTTCCTGGTCGCGCGGCCGGACAACAAGGACGACGCCCGCGTGCAGAAGCTGGCCAAGGCCCTGACCAGCCCGCAGGTGAAGGCTTTCATCGAGACCAGGTACAAGGGCGCGGTGCTGCCGGCGTTCTGACCGGCGCTGCGGGCGTTCTGGCCATGCGGTCGTGCCGGCCGCTGGCCGGCAATCTGCAAACGCCGCCAAGGATCATGGGGTTGCCGGCCAGCGGCCGGCACGACCTTCAGTCGACGTGGAAGGCGAGGGTGGCCGCCACGGCCTGCTGCCAGCCTGCATAGAGTTTCTCGCGCCGCGCCACTTCCATCTGTGGCTCGAAGCGCCGGTCCAGGCCCCATTGCGCGGCGATCTGCTCGCGGCTGGACCAGAACCCGACGGCCAGACCGGCCAGGTAGGCCGCGCCCAGCGCGGTGGTCTCGGTCAGCCGCGGCCGCAGCAGTGGCACCCCAAGGATGTCGGCCTGGAAGCCGGCCAGGAAGTCGTTGCCGATCGCACCACCGTCGGCGCGCAGTTCGGTCAGCGCGATGCCCGCATCGGACTGCATCGCATCAAGCACGTCGCGGGTCTGGTAGGCCATCGCCTCCAGCGCGGCACGCACGAAGTGTGCCTTGCGGGTGCCACGGGTCAGGCCGAACATCGCGCCGCGCACATCGCTGCGCCAGTAGGGCGCGCCCAGGCCGACGAATGCCGGCACCAGATACGCGCCGCCGCTGTCCGGCACCTGCGCGGCCAGTGCCTGGCTGTCGCTGGCACGCTCGATCATGCGCAGGCCGTCACGCAGCCACTGCACCACCGAGCCGGCGATGAAGATCGAGCCTTCGAGTGCATATTCCACGCGCCCGTCCAGGCCCCAGGCAATGGTCGTCAGCAGGCCGTTGCGCGAGCGCACCGCCTGCGTGCCGGTGTGCATCAGCATGAAGCAGCCGGTGCCATAGGTGTTCTTGACCATGCCCGGCTGGAAGCAGGCCTGGCCGAACAGCGCCGCCTGCTGGTCTCCGGCGATGCCGGCGATCGGGATCGGGTGGTCGAAGAAGAACTGCGGCCGGGTGTGCGCATACACCGTGCTGGAATCGCGCACCTGCGGCAGCATCGCGCGGGGTATGTCCAGCAGCGCCAGCAGGTCGTCATCCCAGTCCAGCGTGTGGATGTTGAACAACAGGGTGCGTGCGGCGTTGCTGTAGTCGGTCACATGCGCCTGGCCGCCACTGAGGTTCCATACCAGCCAGCTGTCGATGGTGCCGAACAGCAGCTCGCCACGCTCGGCGCGTTGCTGCGCACCTTCCACGTGGTCGAGGATCCAGCGCACCTTGGTGGCGGAAAAATAGGCGTCGATCAGCAGGCCCGTGCGTTCGCGGACCAGTGCCTCATGCCCGTCGCACTTCAATCGCTCGCAGATGGCATGGCTCTGCCGCGACTGCCAGACGATGGCATTGTGGATCGGCTGGCCGCTGGCGCGGTCCCAGACCACGGTGGTCTCGCGCTGGTTGGTGATGCCCAGCGCGGCGATATGACGTGGGTCGATCTGTTCGCGGCTGAGCAGTTCGGTCAGCGTGGCATAGACACTGGTGAGGATCTCGCGCGGGTCATGCTCGACCCAGCCGGGTTGCGGGAAGATCTGCGCGAACTCGCGCTGCGCACTGCCGACGATGTCGCCAGCACGGTCGAACAGGATCGCGCGCGAACTGGTGGTGCCCTGGTCGATGGCCAGCACGTAGCGGGGCGTCATGCAGCGTCTCCGGTGGCGATGGGGAAATCCTAATGCATCGATCGCGTCGCGCGCGGCCACCCTGGTAGCTGCCAACCTTGGTTGGCACACGTGGCAACACGGGGGTCAGAGCCCTTTCCCTGGGAAAGGGATCCGACCCCCCATCCACGCCTGCAGCCGCGCCACCTGCGCCGCATCCAGCCGCAGCCCCAGCTTGCTCCGCCGCCACAGCACGTCCTCGGCATTCAAGGCCCATTCGTGGTCGCGCAGGAAGTCCACTTCGCGGGCATGCAGGCCGCCGCCAAACTCCTCGCCAAGATCGCCCTTGCCCTGAGCGCCCTGCAGCAGCTCCGCGCTGCGGCTGCCGTAGGCGCCGGCCCAGCGGCGCGCAATCTCCGCGGGCAGCCACGGTGCCAGTGCCTGCAGGCGCGAGCACGCCTGCGTGGCGTCGCCCCAGTCGCTGCCCGGCAGTGGGTGGCCCGTTGCCGTCCATGCCGGTCCCATCTGCGGCAGGGCGGGGCGCAGCAGGTCCAGCGCTTCTTCGGCCAGCACGCGGTACGTGGTCAGCTTGCCGCCCAGCACATGCAGCGCGGGCGCCGGGCTGGACTGCAACTGCAGGCGGTAGTCACGGCTCAGCTTCGCTGCACGCGGATCGGGATCGGCAAGTAGCGGGCGTACCCCTGCGAACTGCCAGACCACGTCCTGCGGGGTGATCGGCTCGCGCAGGTAGTGGTTGGCGGCCTCGCACAGGTAAGCCACCTCCGAAGGCAGCACGCTGCACCGGGCCGGGTCGCCGCGGTAGTCGGTGTCGGTGGTGCCGACCAGCAGGTGGTCGTGGGCGAACGGCAGCAGGAACACCACGCGGCCATCGGGCTGCTGAAGCAGGCAGGCGCTGTCGTCGGGCCAGGGCCGGCGCAGCACGATGTGGCTGCCCTGTACCAGGCGCAGGGCGGGGCCGCCATCGCGCGCCTGCATACGTTCCAGCAGGCCTCCTGCCCAAGGGCCGGCTGCATTGGCAACGGCCTGGGCGATCACCGTTTGCTGCCGGCCGTCGGTGGCTTCCAACGTGGCCTGCCAACGGCCCAGCACAGGGCGCAGTTCAATGCAGCGGCTGCGCACATGTACCCGTGCGCCACGCCGGGCGGCATCCAGCGCATTGAGCAGTACCAGCCGCGCGTCATCGACCTGTGCATCGGCGTAGCTGAAGGCCTGCCGCAGCGCCGGGGAGAGCCAGGGGCCAAGCGGGTCGCGTTGCAGGTCCAGTGCGCGCGAGGCGGGAAAACTCGGGCTGCGCCCGCCCAGATGGTCATACAGCCACAGGCCCGCGCGCAGCATCCAGCGCGGTCGCAGGTGGGGTTCCCATGGCAGTACGAAGCGCAACGGACGGACCAGATGGGGGGCCTGCCGCCGCACCACTTCGCGTTCACCCAGTGCCTTGCGCACCAGTCCGAACTCGCCCTGTTCAAGGTAGCGCAGGCCGCCGTGGATCAGTTTGCTGCTGGCGCTGGAGGTGTGCGCGGCCAGGTCATCCTGCTCGCACAACAGCACCCGCAGGCCGCGGCCGGCCGCATCACGGGCGATGCCGGCGCCGTTGATGCCGCCACCGATCACCAGCAGGTCGACGTCGTCCATCGCGTCTCCGTGTCCTGTGTGTGCGTAGAGTCGACTGACAGTCGACTCTACAGAACGCGGGTGACGGAAACGACGACGGGCCCCGCAGGGCCCGTCGCGTTACATCCGTGAAGCCGGTGCTGCCTGGATCAGAAGCGGGCACCGATGCCGAAGCCGACGGTCCACGGATCCATCTTGGCTTCGCCGATCTTCTCACCGCCGACCTTCACGTCCGGACGCGAACGCATGTAGCGGGCATCGGCACGGGCGAACCAGGTGGAGTTGATGTTCATGTCCACGCCGACGGTGCCGATCACGCCCTTGGCGTCCTTGAGGCGGATGTCGGAGCTGCTGCCGTCGGCCAGCGTTTCATTGCTGAAGCTGGACTGGTAGTAGCCCACGCCCACGAACGGACGGAACACGTTGTCAGCCTGGCCGAAGTGGTACTGGCCGCTCAGCGCGACCGGCTGCTGCTCGACGTTGCCCAGGCGGGCATTGTTCGGGCCCTTCACCTTGTGGTCGAACTTGTCGGCGGCGCCCCACAGTTCAACGGCCCAGTTGTCGTTGATGTAGTAGCTGAAGCTGACGGTCGGCGCCGGGCCACCATCGACCTTCTTGATGCCGTCGATCGGATCATTCTTCGGCTGCAGCAGCGCGACGCCGCCAACCACGGCAAAATGCTTGCCCGAAGCGGTATCGGTGGAGCTGCTGTCCTGGGCGAAAGCGGCCGGCGCGAAGGCGGCGGAGGTCAGCAGGGCGAGACTCAGGATACGGATGGAGCGCATGGGGGTATCTCCTAATGTTTCTTGTTTTGGGCCCCCGGTTGCGGGGCGAGCACACCGTAGTCGCCTCAACATGAATCGAATCCGACGCGCGTTAAAAAATAGTTTTCCTTGTTCAGCGATCAGCGCGAAAAGCCTGTATCCATGGGGTTTCTGGTCGTCAGTGGCATTCATTCAGTTGGAGAAGATGTGAGCGCGGCAACGCTGTGCGTCGGCCTGCAAGCGCAGGTGAACGTGGATTGCAGGGTACTGCTGCTGGGTTCGATGCCAGGCGTGGCATCCCTCCAGGAGCAGCGTTACTACGCGCATCCGCGCAACCGCTTCTGGCCGCTGATGGCCGATATCTGCGGTTTCGACGCGGCTCTGCCCTATGTGCAACGGCTGCAGGCGTTGAACGCCGCGAGCATCGGCCTGTGGGATGTGATCGGCCGCTGCGAGCGGCGCGGCAGCCTGGATGCCGACATCGTGCGTGGCACGGAAGTGGCCAATGCGCTGCCGGAACTGATCGCCACGCTGCCTGAGCTGAAGCTGATCGGCTGCAATGGTGGTGCGTCGCTGCAGGCGTTCCAGCGCTGGGTGCTGCCACGGCTGGAAACCCCGCCGAAGCTGGTCGCATTGCCGTCGACCAGCCCTGCCAATGCGGCGTGGTCGTTGCCGCGCCTGCGCCAGGCCTGGCAGCCGGTGGCCGACGCGCGGGCGACATGAAGCGGACATCGTCCGGACAATACGCTGCCGACTGGTCGCGGCCGCGACCCATTGGCAACAGCCTGTCCCGGCTGCGTGCGTACTGAAAACACCTGTAACGGTTGGCGCTGGACCCCGCTGGCCGCACAATAGACGTTTCCCTACACCAGATTGCCGGAGTTATCCCCATGGCCGAAATCAAGGAAGCACTTGTCCCCGATATCGGTGACTACAGCGATATCCCGGTAATCGAGGTGCTTGTCGCCGTCGGCGACACGGTCAAGAAGGACCAGGGCCTGGTGACGCTGGAAAGCGACAAGGCGACCATGGAAGTGCCGTCCTCGGTGGCTGGTGTGGTCAAGGAACTGAAGGTCAAGGTCGGCGACAGCCTGTCCGAAGGCAAGGTCGTGGCCCTGATCGAAGTGGCCGCAGGCGAAGCCGAAGCCGCCAAGCCGGCGGCCGCCGCGCCGGCACCTGCCAAGGCCGCTGCCCCGGCTGCCGCCACCCAGAGCGCACCGGCCCCGGCCGCAGCTGCGCCGGCCGCCCCGGCTGCCAGCGGTGGTGCGGTTGAAGCGCTGGTGCCGGATATCGGCGACTACTCCGGCATTCCGGTCATCGAAGTGCTGGTCGCCGTCGGCGACACGGTCAAGAAGGACCAGGGCCTGGTCACGCTGGAAAGCGACAAGGCCACCATGGAAGTGCCGTCGTCGGTGGCCGGCGTGGTCAAGGAGATCAAGGTCAAGGTCGGCGACACTCTGTCGCAGGGCAATGTGGTCGCCATCATCGAAGCCGAGGGCGCTGCCGCGCCGGCGCCGACCAAGGCGGCCGCTGCGGCCGCTCCGGCTGCCGCCGAGACCGCCACCAAGGTCGAGCCGGTCGCTGTGCCGGTGCAGCCGGACAAGCTGGCGGCCCGCGAGATCGCCTCGGCCGGTACCCCGTCCAGCCCGCCGGTGCAGTTCAACGCCGATGGCGTGCTGCCCGCCAAGGTGCCGTATGCCACCCCGGCGGTGCGTGTGTTCGCCCGCGAACTGGGCGTGGACCTGCTGCAGATCAACGGCACCGAGAAGGGTGGCCGCATCACCAAGGGTGACGTGCAGAAGTTCGTCAAGGCCGCCCTCAGCGGTGGCGTGCCGGCTGCCGGCGGTGCTGCTGTCGCTGCCGGTGGTGGCCTGAACCTGCTGCCGTGGCCGAAGGTCGACTTCAGCAAGTTCGGCGAGACCGAAGTGCAGCCGCTGTCGCGCATCAAGAAGATCTCGGGTGCGAACCTGGCCCGCAACTGGGCGATGATCCCGCACGTCACCCAGTTCGAGCAGGCCGACATCACCGACCTGGAAGGCCTGCGCGTGGCGCTGAACAAGGAGAACGAGAAGGCCGGCATCAAGCTGACCATGCTCGCCTTCCTGATCAAGGCCAGCGCCGCAGCGCTGAAGAAGTTCCCGGAGTTCAACGCCTCGCTCGATGCCAGCGGTGAAAACCTGACCCTGAAGAAGTACTTCCACATCGGCTTCGCCGCCGACACGCCGAACGGCCTGGTCGTGCCGGTGATCCGCGACGTGGACAAGAAGGGCGTGGTGCAGATCGCGCAGGAAACCGGCGAACTGGCCAAGAAGGCACGCGACGGCAAGCTCGGCCCGGCCGACATGAGCGGCGGCTGCTTCTCGATCAGCTCGCTGGGCGGCATCGGCGGCACCGCGTTCACCCCGATCGTCAATGCACCGGAAGTGGCCATCCTCGGTGTCTCCAGGTCGTCCATCCAGCCGGTCTGGAACGGCAAGGAATTCGCACCGAAGCTGATGCTGCCGCTGTCGCTGAGCTACGACCACCGCGTCATCGACGGCGCCCTGGCCGCACGCTTCACCACGTACCTGTCCCAGGTACTGGCCGACATGCGCCGCGTGCTGCTGTAAGGCACCCGCTTCGCCCCCACCGTGCGGCCGCAGCCCCTGGCGCGGCCGCGTGAACAGATGCAGTGACAGCCCACCGGCCATGCCGGGCGGGCATGAGGAAAACCCACCATGGCCACGATTGAAGTCAAGGTTCCCGACATCGGCGATTACAGCGATGTGCCGGTGATCGAAGTGTTGGTCGCCGTCGGCGACACGGTGAAGAAGGACCAGGGTCTGGTAACCCTGGAATCGGACAAGGCCACCCTGGAAGTGCCGTCCTCGGCTGCCGGCGTGGTCAAGGAGATCAAGGTCAAGCTGGGCGACACCCTGTCCGAAGGCGCCGTGGTCGTGGTGCTGGACGCTGAAGGCGCCGCCGAAGCCCCGGCCAAGGCCGCTGCGCCGGCTCCGGCTGCAGCCGCTCCGGCCAGCAAGCCGCCGGTGACCCCGTCGCACCGCGCCCCGGCCGAACCGGCTGCGCCGAAGCCGGCGCTGTCCAGCGGCAAGCCGGCCGACATCGAATGCGAGATGGTCGTGCTGGGCTCGGGCCCGGGCGGCTACACCGCCGCCTTCCGCGCTGCCGACGTCGGCCTGGATACGGTGCTGGTCGAACGCTACGCCAGCCTCGGCGGCGTCTGCCTCAATGTGGGCTGCATTCCGTCCAAGGCGCTGCTGCACGCCGCAGCGGTCATCGACGAAGTGGCCCACGCGGGTGATTTCGGCGTCGAATTCGGCAAGCCGACCATCACCCTGGACAAGCTGCGCGAGTACAAGGAAAAGGTCGTCAACCAGCTGACCAAGGGCCTGGCCGGCATGGCCAAGCAGCGCAAGGTCCGCAGCGTGCAGGGCGTCGGCAAGTTCATCTCGGCCAACGAGCTGGAAATCACCGCTGCTGACGGCAGCACCCAGCTGCTGCGCTTCCAGAAGTGCATCATCGCCGCCGGTTCGCAGGCGGTGAAGCTGCCGAACTTCCCGTGGGACGACAAGCGCGTGATGGATTCCACCGACGCGCTGGAGCTGGCCGAAGTGCCGGGCTCGCTGCTGGTCGTCGGCGGCGGCATCATCGGCCTGGAAATGGCCACCGTGTACAGCGCGCTGGGCAGCAAGGTCACCGTGGTCGAGTTCATGGACCAGCTGATGCCGGGCGCCGACAAGGACCTGGTCAAGCCGCTGGCCGACCGCCTGAAGAAGCAGGGCATCGAAGTGCACCTGAAGACCAAGGCCTCGGGCGTCACCGCCGATGCCAAGGGCATCACCGTCACCTTCGAAGCCGCCGAGGAAGGCCAGGCGCCTGCGCTGGCGCAGGGCACCTTCGACCGCGTGCTGGTGGCCGTGGGCCGCTCGCCGAACGGCAGGAAGATCGATGCCGAGAAGGCCGGCGTGCAGGTCACCGACCGTGGCTTCATCCCGGTCGACCGCCAGATGCGCACCAACGTGCCGCACATCTTTGCCATCGGCGACATCGTCGGCAACCCGATGCTGGCCCACAAGGCCACGCATGAGGGCAAGCTGGCCGCAGAAGTGGCTGCTGGGCACAAGAAGGAATGGGTGGCCCGCGTGATTCCGTCGGTGGCCTATACCAACCCGGAAATCGCCTGGGTTGGCGTGACCGAGACCGAAGCCAAGGCCAAGGGCCTGAAGGTCGGCGTGGCCAAGTTCCCGTGGGCCGCCAGTGGCCGCGCGATCGGCATCGGCCGCACCGAGGGCTTCACCAAGCTGATCTTCGACGAAGAAACCCACCGCATCATCGGCGGTGCGATCGTCGGCGTGCACGCCGGTGACCTGCTGGCCGAGATCGGCCTGGCCATCGAGATGGGTGCGGAGGCGGAAGACATCGGCCACACCATTCATGCCCATCCGACGCTGAGCGAGTCGGTGGCGATGGCGTCGGAAATCTACGACGGCACGATCACCGATCTGTACATGCCGAAGAAGAAGTAAGGCGCCCGCGCCGTTCCGAACGAAAAGCCCCGGTTTCTGCCGGGGTTTTTTGTTGGCTGCAGGAATGTCTTCGGCTGTTGTCATCGCGAGGGTCCGGGCCACTGCGCGGGTGGCAGGCATTTCGACAAATGTCCCCCGTCGCCCGCCTGTGGCGGTCGCCTCCTCCTTTACTTTGTCGAAACGCCCGCCACCCGCGCAGTGGCTCGGCTTGCGGATAGTCAGAGCCAGTGCCAAAGCCGCCCTGATTCCTGACACGCGGGGGGAGAGGGGCTTGTGTGCGAAGTAAAGGAGGAGGCGTCGGCCGTAGGCCGGCGCCGGGGGACATTCGCACGCAAGCCCCTCTCCCCCCGCGCTCGACCAACCTGCTTCTCTGCTCGACGATGCCACAAAAAACGCGGCCCCGATGTTCCGGAGGCCGCGCCAGGAGAGAGGGTGCCGTGGAAGGGGTGGGGGATCAGAACACGAAGCTGATACCGGCCACCGGGCCCTTGAATTCCTGCTTCAGGCCGACAGTACCGTCGCTGCCCTTCTTGTCCACGTCCAGCTTGAACCAGTCGTAGCCGGCGAACACGCCGAAGTTCTTGGTGAAGCGGTAATCGACGATGGCATTGGCGCGGCTCAGGTCGCCCTTGTAGTCATCGAAGCTGCCCCAGCGCGTGTTGAGGTACTGGCCCTGCAGCGTGATCATCCAGCGCTCGGACGGCGTGAAGGTCATGCGGGCGCCCACCACAGGTGCCACGCCATCGGCCTTCTCGTCGAGGAACTGGCCTTCGTACACCGTGCCCAGGTCGGCGTAGCCCTTGGTGCTGACCTTGGCGTACTCGCCACCGATCTGCAGGCCGAGGTCGAAGGTGTCGGTATCAACCACCGAGTAGTCATAGACCAGGCTGGCCACCTGGTACTTCAGCTCACCCTTCACGAAGCTGCCGGCCGGCACGTTCTCACCGCCGAAGGAAATGCCCTGGTCGAGGGTCTCGCGGCGGTCCTTGTCGTACTTGAAGTAGTTGAACAGGAGGCGCTGACGGTTGCTGATGCGGAACATGCCGTCGATGCGCGGCTCCCATTCCTTGCCACCCAGCTTGAAGTCCTGGTTCAGGGAGATGTCCTGGCCGGCCACGGTGGTGCTGCCGCGGAGGGTGTTGTCCGAATCGATGTTCATCGCACCCAGACGGATGGCAAAGCGGTCATCGCCTTCGGCGGCGTGGGCCGCATTGGCGAACGAGGCGCCGGCAGCGAGCAGGGAGAGGGCGAGCAGGGTGGGTACGGGGCGCATCGAAGAGTCCTTGCAGTGGTTCATCAGAATGAAGGCCACTGTGCCGGACAGGCCCGTCCACCATGCGTGAACGTATGGTCCATGGCATGTGTACGGTTCAGTGCTGTCGCGACGATGCAAAAAGATGGCCCCGGAGCCGGGCTTCGGGGCCATCGTGGGACCTGCGGGGCGGAGCCGACGAGGATGCTGCAGGCAGGTCGAATGATCGGACCGGCATGTCTGACGAAAGTTCCGCAGCCTGCGACCAAAGTTCAATAGTGCGTCGCAACATGGTGCGGACGTCATTGTCCCCCTGGTGGCACGCAAAAATGTAACCGTTACCGCAACTTGCGGCTTCCAGGGATGAACAGGGAGCGGTTGTCTCGCAAATTGTCCCATTGCTATAATTTGGCGGCTCGATGAGGCCCCCCTGCTGTAGCCGCCTCAGCCCTCCACTTGCAACCACGCGGGACGTCCTGTGCTGAACTCCGTTGATGCGGGTCGGCGACTGATGCTGCGCGCCGCGGTCTACCCGCTGGCCGCAGTGGCTGTCCTGGCCCTGGCCTTCCTGCTGGTAGGTCCGAAATACGCCCTCGGCGCGCTGGCGTCCGGTGTGGCCATTTCGGCCGGTGGCTGGGTGGCGGCACGGATGGCACTGGGCGGTGGGGCACTGGCTGCAGGATCGGCGATGGCTCGCCTGATCATTGCGATCGTGGCCAAGTGGGTTGTGGTTTTCGGCGTCCTGCTGGTGGGGTTCCTGGTCTTCAAGCTGCCTGCATTGGCGCTGTTGGCCGGTATCGCCGTCGGCTTGATGTTCCAGGTCCTGGCGATGGCCAGGCGTTGACAGAATTCAATTAACTGAAGGTTCCGGACACATGGCGGGCGAGGCTCTAACCCCTACCAGCTACATCCAGCATCACCTGCACAACCTGACCGCGCCGGTCGGCAAGGGTGAGGGTATGTTCTGGCATATCCACGTCGATACCTTCCTCACCGCGGTCCTGATGGGCGTGGTGATCGTTGTCGCGTTCTGGCTGGGCACCCGCAAGGCCACCGCCGGCGTGCCGGGCAAGTGGCAGGCCTTCGTTGAAATCTGCCTGGAGTTCGTCGACCGCCAGGCCAAGGACACCTACCACGGCAAGAGCAAGCTGGTCACGCCGATCGCCATCACCATCTTCTTCTGGATTCTGCTGATGAATCTGCTGAAGATGATCCCGGCCGATTTCATCGCCAAGCCGCTGGAATGGGCGGGCGTGCACTACTGGAAGCCGGTGCCGACCGCTGACGTCAATGCCACCCTGGGCATGGCCATCAGCGTGTTCTTCCTGATGCTGTTCTTCGCGCTCAAGTCCAAGGGCCTGGGCGGCTTCATCAAGGAATTCCTGACGGCGCCGTTCGGCAAGTGGATGATGCCGTTCAACCTAATCCTCAACATCGTCGAGTGGCTGAGCAAGCCGATCTCGCTGGCGATGCGACTGTTCGGCAACATGTTCGGCGGCGAAATCGTGTTCCTGCTGATCTGGGTGCTGGGTGGTGCCGGTTTCTTCGGTGCCATTGCCGGTGGTGTGTTCGGCCTCGGCTGGATGCTGTTCCACCTGCTGGTGATCCCGCTGCAGGCCTTCATCTTCATGATGCTGTCGATCGTGTACCTGAGCCTGTCGGAAGACGCTCACTGAGTTTCAAGCTTCAACGCGTTTCAACCTTCATCCGTTTCATCACCCTTAGCAACTTAAGTTCCTGGAGATAACCATGTACTTCGCCGTCCTGACCAACTTCGCGCAGATTCAGAGCTCCACCGCCCTTGCCGTCGGCATCATGATCGGCCTGGCCGCGCTGGGCGCCGGTCTGGGTCTGGCCATCATGGCTGGTAAGTTCCTGGAGTCGGCCGCCCGCCAGCCGGAACTGATCCCGGTCCTGCAGGTCCGCATGTTCATCACCGCCGGCCTGATCGACGCCGCGTTCATCATCTCGGTCGCCGTTGGCCTGCTGCTGGCCTTCGCCAACCCGCTGTCGGCTGCCTTCGCTGGCGCCGTCACCAAGGCTCTGGCCGGCTGATACAGCGGTTTGAGACGACCGGGTGCTGATGCACCCGGTTTCGGATGAAGGCCGGATGTGCCGCTACGGCGGCGCGTCCACCCCGAAACCAGCGATCGAGCTAACCATGAATATCAATTTCACCCTTCTTGCGCAGGCGCTGGCCTTCGCTGGTCTGATCTGGATCATCGCGACCAAGATCTGGCCGCCGCTGATGAACGCGATCGAAGAGCGCCAGCAGAAGATTGCTGAAGGCCTCGCTGCTGCCGACCGCAGCCAGAAAGATCTGGCCCAGGCGCAGGAGAAGGTCAACGAAGCGCTGAAGGAAGCACGCACCAAGGCCAACGAGATCATCGATCAGGCCCACGCGCGTGCCAACCAGATCGTTGATGCTGCCCGCAACGAAGCGATCACCGAAGCCACCCGTCAGAAGGAACTGGCCCAGGCTGAAATCGACGCCGCCGCCAACCGTGCCCGTGAAGATCTGCGCAAGCAGGTGTCCGCGCTGGCCGTGACCGGTGCCGAAAAGCTGCTCAAGCGCGAAATCGACGCCAACGCCCACAAGGCGCTGCTCGACGAGCTGGCCTCGGAGATCTAAGGATGAGCCAGGCCCTCACGCTTGCCCGCCCGTACGCCCGCGCCGCGTTCGCGACCGCGCGCGACGAAGGCGCGTTCGCGCCGTGGTCGGACGCCCTGGCGTTCTCCGCCCACGTCGCCGCCGACCCGCGCGTGGCGGCCCTGCTCGCCAACCCGGAGCTGGGTCGTGACGACGCCGTCGCCCTGCTGGCGCCGGTGTCCCACGGCGAGACCTACTCGCGCTTCCTGGCCATCCTGGCCGAATCGCATCGTCTGCCGCTGCTGCCGGAGATTTCCGGCATGTTCGACGCCCTGCGCGCCGAAGCCGAGCACGTGGTCAAGGCCACCGTCACCTCGGCCGCCGAACTGTCGGCCGGTGAGCTGGACGCGATCAAGGTCGCGCTGCGCAAGCGCTTCAACCGCGAGGTCGACGTGACCACCGCGGTCGATGCCTCGCTGATCGGCGGCGCCGTGATCGACGCCGGCGACGTGGTCATCGATGGTTCGCTGAAGGGCAAGCTGGCCCGTCTGCAGACCGCGCTCGCTAACTGAATTCATTTAACGTCCGGCCCCGCTGCCGGCACTAGGACTTGACGATGGCAACCACGCTCAACCCCTCCGAAATCAGCGAACTGATCAAGAACCGCATCGAGAAGGTCAAGCTGGCCGCGGAATCGCGCAACGAAGGCACCGTGACCAGCGTGTCCGACGGCATCGTGCGCATCTTCGGTCTGGCCGACGTGATGCAGGGCGAAATGATCGAACTGCCGAACAACACCTTCGCCCTCGCCCTGAACCTGGAGCGCGACTCGGTCGGCGCCGTGGTGCTGGGTGACTACGAGCACCTGCGCGAAGGCGACGTCGCCAAGACCACCGGCCGCATTCTGGAAGTGCCGGTCGGTCCGGAACTGCTGGGCCGCGTCGTGAACGCGCTGGGCGAGCCGATCGACGGCAAGGGCCCGCTGGGCACCGACCTGACCGCTCCGGTGGAGCGTGTTGCGCCGGGCGTGATCTGGCGCAAGTCGGTCGACCAGCCGGTGCAGACCGGCTACAAGTCGGTCGACTCGATGATCCCGATCGGCCGTGGCCAGCGCGAGCTGATCATCGGTGACCGCCAGACCGGCAAGACCGCGATGGCGATCGATGCCGTGATCAACCAGAAGGGCACCGGCATCAAGTGCGTGTACGTTGCGATCGGCCAGAAGGCTTCGACCATCGCCAACATCGTGCGCAAGCTGGAAGAGAACGGCGCGCTGGCCCACACCATCGTGGTGGCCGCGACCGCTTCCGAATCGGCTGCCATGCAGTACATCAGCGCCTACTCGGGCTGCACCATGGGTGAGTACTTCATGGACCGCGGCGAAGACGCGCTGATCGTGTACGACGATCTGTCCAAGCAGGCTGTCGCCTACCGCCAGATCTCGCTGCTGCTGAAGCGCCCGCCGGGCCGTGAAGCCTACCCGGGTGACGTGTTCTACCTGCACTCCCGTCTGCTCGAGCGCGCTGCCCGCGTGTCCGAGGAATACGTCGAGAAGTTCACCGAAGGCAAGGTCACCGGCAAGACCGGTTCGCTGACCGCGCTGCCGATCATCGAAACCCAGGCCGGCGACGTGTCCGCCTTCGTTCCGACCAACGTGATCTCGATCACCGACGGCCAGATCTTCCTGGAAACCGATCTGTTCAACGCCGGCATCCGCCCGGCCGTGAACGCCGGTATCTCGGTGTCGCGCGTCGGTGGCTCGGCCCAGACCAAGATCATCAAGAAGCTGTCCGGCGGCATCCGTATCTCGCTGGCCCAGTACCGCGAGCTGGCTGCGTTCGCGCAGTTCGCCTCGGACCTGGACGAAGCGACCCGCAAGCAGCTGGAGCGTGGCCAGCGCGTCACCGAGCTGATGAAGCAGAAGCAGTACGCGCCGATGTCGATCGCCAACCAGGCACTGTCGATCTACGCCGTCAACGAGGGTTACCTCGACGACGTGCCGGTCAACAAGCTGCTGGCGTTCGAAGAAGGCCTGCACGCCCACTTCGCCAACACCCAGGGCGAGCTGGTCAGCAAGGTCAACGCCACCGGCGGTTGGGACAACGACATCGAAGGTGCCTTCAAGAAGGGCATCGCCGAGTTCAAGACCACCGGCAGCTGGTAATCGCGGTCCTGTAGAGCGGAGCCGCTGGCTCCGCTGGACCAGATGACAAACGGTTGAACAACGCGGGGCAGCAGCCCCGCGCCACGGGAAACAAGAGATGGCAAGCGGACGCGAAATCAAAACCAAGATCAAGAGCGTGCAGAACACCCGCAAGGTGACGCGCGCCCTGGAAATGGTCTCGGCCTCCAAGATCCGCAAGGCGCAGGATCGGATGAAGACCTCGCGTCCGTACGCGCAGGCGATGAAGCAGGTGATCGGTCACCTGGCCCAGGCCAGCACCGACTACCAGCATCCGTTCCTGGTCGAGCGTGAGCAGGTCAAGCGGGTCGGCTTCATCGTGATCTCCTCCGATCGCGGCCTGGCTGGCGGCCTGAACAACAACCTGTTCCGCAAGATGCTGGGCGAAGCCAAGGCATGGCAGGACAAGGGTGCGGAAGTGGACCTGGTGACCATTGGCCAGAAGGCTTCGACCTTCTTCCGCCGCGTGAAGGTCAACATGGTCGGCAGCGTGACCCACATCGGCGACGTGCCGAAGCTGGAATCGCTGATCGGTGTGATCAAGGTCATGCTCGACGCCTTCACCGAAGGCAAGATCGACCGCGTGTACCTGGTCTACAACCGCTTCGTGAACACCATGGTGCAGAAGGCCAGCTTCGATCAGCTGCTGCCGCTGCCGCCGGCTGAGAAGCAGGTCGCTCACCACGACTGGGACTACCTGTACGAACCCGATGCCGCGACCGTGCTCGAGCACGTGATGACGCGTTACATCGAGTCGCTGGTGTACCAGGCACTGCTGGAAAACGTCGCCTCCGAGCATGCGGCACGCATGGTTGCGATGAAGGCGGCGAGCGACAACGCCAACAAGCTGATCGGCACCCTGCAGCTCGTCTACAACAAGGCGCGCCAGGCAGCGATCACCCAGGAAATCTCCGAAATCGTCGGCGGCGCGGCAGCAGTCTGACCGCGTTCGTTCAAAGCACACATTAGAGGATGCAGCAATGAGTCAGGGCAAGATCGTTCAGATCATCGGCGCGGTCGTCGACGTCGAATTCCCGCGTGAATCGGTGCCGAAGGTGTACGACGCACTGAAGGTGGAAAACACCGAGATCACCCTCGAAGTCCAGCAGCAGCTGGGCGACGGCGTGGTGCGTACCATCGCCCTCGGTTCCACCGACGGCCTGAAGCGCAACCTGGTTGCCGTCAACACCGGCCGTGGCATCTCGGTGCCGGTCGGCGCCGGCACCCTGGGCCGCATCATGGACGTGCTCGGCCGTCCGATCGACGAAGCCGGCCCGGTGGCCGCCAGCGACAGCTGGGAAATCCACCGTGCGGCCCCGTCGTACGAAGACCAGTCCCCGGCCACCGAACTGCTGGAAACCGGCATCAAGGTCATCGACCTGATGTGCCCGTTCGCCAAGGGCGGCAAGGTCGGCCTGTTCGGCGGCGCCGGCGTCGGCAAGACCGTCAACATGATGGAACTGATCAACAACATCGCCAAGGCGCACAGCGGTCTGTCCGTGTTCGCCGGCGTGGGTGAGCGTACCCGTGAGGGCAACGACTTCTACCACGAAATGAAGGACTCCAACGTCCTCGACAAGGTGGCGATGGTGTACGGCCAGATGAACGAGCCGCCGGGCAACCGCCTGCGCGTCGCCCTGACCGGCCTGACCATGGCCGAGTACTTCCGCGACGAGAAGGACGAAAACGGCAAGGGCAAGGACGTCCTGCTGTTCGTCGACAACATCTACCGCTACACCCTGGCCGGTACCGAAGTGTCGGCACTGCTGGGCCGCATGCCGTCCGCCGTGGGTTACCAGCCGACCCTGGCCGAGGAAATGGGCGTCCTGCAGGAGCGCATCACCTCGACCAAGAACGGTTCGATCACCTCGATCCAGGCCGTCTACGTTCCCGCGGACGACCTGACCGACCCGTCGCCGGCAACCACCTTCGCCCACTTGGACTCGACCGTTACCCTGTCGCGTTCGATCGCCTCGCTGGGTATCTACCCGGCCGTCGATCCGCTGGACTCCACCAGCCGCCAGATGGACCCGCTGGTCATCGGCCACGAGCACTACGACACCGCCCAGCGCGTCCAGCAGACCCTGCAGAAGTACAAGGAACTGAAGGACATCATCGCGATCCTGGGCATGGACGAACTGTCCGAAGAGGACAAGCAGGCCGTGTCGCGCGCCCGTAAGATCGAGCGCTTCTTCAGCCAGCCGTTCCACGTGGCCGAAGTGTTCACCGGTTCGCCGGGCAAGTACGTGCCGCTGAAGGACACCATCCGTGGCTTCAAGGCCATCGTCGATGGCGAGTACGATCACCTGCCGGAGCAGGCGTTCTACATGGTTGGCGGCATCGAAGAAGCGGTCGAGAAGGCCAAGAAGATGGCCGAGAAGGCCTGATCCGGGGCGGGCGGGAGCGATCCTGCCCGACCTGACGCCGGCGCCGGGCAACCGCCCGCGCCGGTGGACTCCCACGGTGGCATTGCGCCGCCGCGAACAGCGAAGAGATTTGCATGAGCACGATCCGTTGCGACATCGTCAGCGCCGAGCAGGAAATCTTCCGTGGCGAAGCGACCCTGGTCGTGGCCACCGGTGAGCTGGGCGAACTGGGCATCGCGCCCAAGCACGCGCCGCTGATCACCCGCCTGAAGCCGGGCAAGGTGGTGGTGACCACGCCGAATGGCGAGCAGCTGGATTTCGCCATTTCCGGCGGCATCCTGGAAGTGCAGCCGCAGGTGGTGACCGTGCTGGCCGACACCGCGATCCGCGCGCAGGACATCGACGAAGCCTCGGTCCGCAAGGCCAAGGAAGAAGCCGAGCGCATCCTGGCCAACCGCGGTGAAGCCATGGAAGTGGCCGAAGCCCAGCAGAAGCTGGCCGAAGCCGTCGTCCAGCTGCAGGCCCTGGAACGCCTGCGCAAGACCCTCAAGCACTGAGGTTCCGCGCTGCATCCACGAAAACGCCGGCCCTGCGCCGGCGTTTTTGTTCGGGTGGCTGGGTAGAGCCGACCGGGTAGATTCGACTGGGTAGAGTCGACTGTTAGTTGTGATCTCTCGGTAGGTTGTTCATCCGGGGCATCTTTGGAAAATGGTGGTTACCACACCTATCCAGTCCCCAAAGAGCCCGGATGAACCACCATAAAAATGCCCGTTTGACGCCGTTTAGT